>JAFPUX010000596.1 GCA_017413145.1 Kiritimatiellia bacterium
AGACCATCAGACCATCAGACCGAACGCCCTAGCCCCGACGCCGCAACGCGGCGGCGAGGGCGAGGGCGATCGACGCGCCGTCGTCCGTCTTGGGAGCGGGGGCCTTGGGCTTGGCGGGCTCGGGGTCGGGCATCATGAAGGAGAGCTTCGGGACGACGTGCGCGGAGAGCGCGAGCACGACGGAGAGCAGGACGAGGAACGCGAAGACGGTTCCCATGCCGACTCCCATGAGGAGGAGGCCTTGGAGGATTGTTTCGTTCATGGCGGTTGCTTTATCGGTGTTTCCCGCGCCCGCGCGGGGAACGGAGTGCCGCGTCCCTTCCGGGGCGCGCAAAGTTGGCGGGGGATTTTACCCGAAACCCCCCGCGGAGACAAGCGGAAAATCGTCCGGTCAGCTGCCGAGATCCACGAACAGCCGCAGGAGGAGCGAAAAGCCGGCGGAGGACAGGACGACCGCCGCGCAGCGCGGCGCCGGTTCCCGGGACAGCCACCGCCGGGCGGAAAGGGCGATCGGCACGGACGCGATCCAGATCCAGCAGCGGGCGACCTCGTGCTTGAGCCCCGGGGGCCCGAACACGATCGGCAGGGCGAAGACGGCGAGCAGGACGCACGCGAACAGCCGCTGGAGCGGGAACTCGCCCGACCGGCGCGACTCCCGCATGAAAAGGAAGAACCCCGTGCAGGCGAGCGGCCCGAGGAGGACGAGCCATTCGACCTGCCCCCCGACGAGAGCGAGAAGCATCTGTCCCTTCGTCGCGTGGTGGTAGAACCCGGACACGTATTCCGAGCTGACCCGGTAGACCGCGAGGTAGTCGAGTCCGTAATGCCGCAGGACCCAGCCGGCGGCGAGCGCCATGACGGCCAGGGGCGGAACGGCTCGGACGGCCAGGTCCTTCCAGCCGCGCCGCTCCCGGCGGTTGGCAGCGAAGACGAACGCCGCGAAGAACGTCGTCGCGATGCACCAGCTGTAGTTCATGAAGACGAGCATCGCGAAGCAGAGACCGAGCGGAACCGCGCAGAGCAGGGCGCGGCGTCGGGACGGAACCGTCCCGACCAGCCAGGAGAACAGGAGGCCCCCGTGGAAAAACAGCGCGTAGTTCATGTCCGGCGCGAACGTGGCGTACCCGCTGACGGACGGCGCGACGGTCCAGAGCAACGCGGCGAACAGGCCGGTGCGGCGGTCGAAGAGGGCGGCCGCGAACAGGAAGACGAGAAACGCGTTCGCGGCGGAAACGGCCGTCTGCCCGAGCGCGAACCGGAGCCGCACGTCCGCACGACGATAGGACTCGCGTTCGTTCACGTCCACCCCCGCCGCCGCGCCGATCCAGCGGATGAACAGCGAGCCGACCGGCGGATGGGACAGGGCGTGGATCGTGCAGTCGAGTTTGGGCTGGATCTCGGTGAACTGGCGAAGATACAACCCGCCGCCCTTCCGCATGAACGGAAGCGCGTAGAGCATCGTGGACCCCGAGTCGTGCCACGCGGCCAGAAGCGAACTGCGCCGCCCGCGGTCCGTGAAGAAACCGTTCGGGACGCTCGCCAGGGAAACGAAGAAGACGCAGGCCAGCGCGTACAGGCCCACGAGCGCGAAGACCAGCCGGCGCCGGCCCGGAGCCGCGTTCCGCCGGCGCAGGAACCACGCGGCGCCCGCCGCCGCGCCGGCCGCGGCGGCCGCGACCGCCAGCCACGGCCAAAGCCCCTCCGCCGACCGGATGGCGCGGCACAGGTCCGGGAAGGAAAGGTCCCGCGGCCACCAGAGGTTGGCGTAGAACGGATAGGCCCGGCGCTCGGCGAACGCCGCGCGGACCAGCCGCATCCACAGGTTCACGGCCGCCGCCGCCGCCAGCGGCCTCATGAACCACGCCGCGAAGAGCAGGCGCGAAGCCCACGACCCGTCCGGGCGGGCGCGCCGGACGGCGTACCGGACGGCTTCGACGGAAAGGGCGGCGCAAAGGACGCAGAAGGCGGCGGTCTGGAACGGAAAAGACATGGAGTCGGGGAACGTCGGGAAAAGATGCGGGACGGATGCGCGCGATTCTACCACAATCCGGCCCGCCGGACACACGAAAAATATCGGCGGGTGACACGCGGGGCGGACGGTGCTAGAATGTCCGCCCCGTGCCCTCCACCGCCCTTCTCCTCGTCGCCCTCTCGGCGCTCTCGCTCGGGTTCTACAACGACGCCTGCAAGCCCGCGGTGCGCGAGAACACCGCCGTGGACGTGCTGCTCTGGTCGTCCGTGGCGGGGTTCGTCGCATTCCTCGCCGCGGCCGCGGCCGACG
>JAFPUX010000597.1 GCA_017413145.1 Kiritimatiellia bacterium
GGGGCCGCAAGCCCCGGCCCGCTCGACAAGGTGCCGCTCGTCCCCGTGCCGGCCGGGGCGGGCGCGCCGAAGGCAGGCCAGGCCGCGTTCGCCGCCGCCCTGAAGGGCGCGGCGGCGGGTCTGCCCGCCGGACAGGGCGGCAACGACGATTTCGCCGACGAGGACGACGCCGACGGCGTCGCAAGCTTCCTCGACGGCATAACCGCGCAGTAGCGCAAACCAGAAAGGACAAGCACAATGCAGGACAACGACAACGCGGCGGTGCAGCCGCTCAACAACGCCCAGACGACGGGCAATCCAGTGCAAGCTGACGATGTGGCGGGCCGCGATCCGCAGGAAGGGCTGGCTGCGGCGCCGGCCGATGGAATCAAGATACCGGGCGACCGCCTGGAGCGTTGCGTCCAGTCGCTCGTGCGTGACGGGAAGATCACCGACGAGCAGGGCGACGTAGTCAGGTGGTTCTACCAGTGGGCGCAGGGCGGGGGCATGAGCCTGTCGGCGGCGGCGAGGGCGGTCGAGATTTCGCCGACGAGCCTCTACCGGCTCTTCACGGCCACCTACGCGGCGTCCTACGACGGCCTCGTCGCGAAGCTGGAGAAGTTCCGCCGCGTCGAGGAGCGGCGCGCCAGGCGCATGGACGTCGGCTTCGTGGAGACGTCCACATGGCGGAAGATCGACGCCGTCTGCACGCAGGCGCTCACCATGCAGTTCCCGGCGTTCATCTACGGCCCGAGCCAGATGGGCAAGACCAAATGCCTCGAGGAGTTCGCGCGCCGGAACAACCACGGCACCACGAAATTCGTCCGGATGCCGTGCGCGCCCTCCTTCCCCTACTTCGTCAAGACGATCGGACGGGCCTGCTTCATCAGCTACTCGTCGGAGAACATCGACCACATCCGCGACAGGGTCTGCAACGCGCTCACCTCGCGGAACCTGCTGATAGTGGACGAGTTCCACCAGGCGATGGTCACCTCCAACGAGAAGGTCTCCGTCAAGGTCATGGAATTCATCCGGGAGATCTACGACCGCACCGGATGCGGCATAGTCCTCTGCGCCACCGACGTCGGGCGAGCCGAAGTCGAGCAGGGCAGGAACGCCGGCACCTACGACCAGCTCCGCCGCCGCGGCATGGTCAAGCTCGTGCTGCCCGCGATGCCGCCGTTCTCGGACATCCGCAAGATAGCCGCCGCCTTCGGCCTCCCCGCGCCGGAGGGCCGCGCGCTTGACACGATCCGCGTCATGATCAAGACTGACGGCCTCGGCAAGTTCGTCAAGTACCTGCAGGCCGCGTCCGTCCACGCCGGCAACCGCAAGGAGAAGCTTTCGTGGGACTCCTTCGCCGAAGTCTGCGACGGCATGGCCGCCCTCGCCAACCCCTGAAAGAGAAAGGACAGGCAAAGTGAAGACCATGCGTGACAACACCGGGCACGACGTCCCCGTCAAGTACGTCGGCAAGTACGACCGTTTGCGCGACGAGAAGACCAAGCGCGTCCTCGCGCGCTTCCGCAAGGCGCGCACCGTCCTCGAGGCCGTCGTCCGCGACAGCCTCGCCGACATCGCCGCGATCCAGGACGCCCGCGACACGCCCGTCGCCGAGAAGGGCAACTTCTCCGTCACGAGCTTCGACGGCCTCGTCAAGGTCGCCTTCGACCAGGCCTGGCACATCGAGCTCGACGACCGCGTAAAGGAGGCCCGCGACCGCA
>JAFPUX010000598.1 GCA_017413145.1 Kiritimatiellia bacterium
GCTCTTCCGATCTGGGCGACGAAAAGCCGCCCTTCCGGCGGCTCGCGCGTGTCGGTGTAGACGCCGGGGATGGAGGCGGGGAGGGGGCCTTCGGGCGTGCCACCGGTCCAGGCGGCCGCCTCGCCGAGGGAGAAGAGCGGTGTGTCGTCCATGGCGGGGCGATTATACCGGCGGGCGCGCCGGAACGCAAGCGGCGTTGACCCGCCCCCCCGCGCGGTTTGCCCCGCGCGGCGGCGTGTGCTAGAATGCGCGCCCCATGCAGGCGAAGGTGCCGGACGACGCGCGGCTGCGCGAAATGGGCGGCGGGAGGATCCTCCCGCTGCTCTGGAAGTTCGCGTGGCCGGCGCTCGTCACGATGACGCTCAACCAGCTCTACAACGTCATCGACCGCGTCTACATCGGCAACGGCTGCGGCCGCGACGCGATCGCCGGCCTGGCGATGACGTTCCCCGTCATGATGGTGATGGGCGCGTTCGGGCCGCTCATCGGCGTCGGGTCCGGCACCGTGATCTCGATTTCGCTCGGCGAGAAGAACCCCGCCCGCGCCGAGCGCGCGCTCGGGCAGTGCGTCGCCCTCAAGCTCCTGCTCGGCGTCACGGTCGCCCCCGCGCTCTTCGTCTTCCTCGACCCGATCCTGCACGCCATGGCCGGCGGCGGCGTCACGGACGGCGCCATCGCCGCCGCGCGCCTCTACCTGCGCATCAACGTCCTGTTCCACTTCCTCGCGCACCTGGCCTTCGGCCTTTCGGCGTGCATGCGCTCGGAGGGCTCGCCCGTCGCCGCCATGCGCTGCATGGTCGCCGGCGCCGTCGCGAACCTCGTCCTCGACCCGTTCTTCATCTTCGAGCGCGTGAACCTGCGGCTGTTCTCGCTGCCGGGGCTCGGCCTCGGCGTCGCCGGCGCCGCGTGGGCGACCAACATCGCGATGGGCCTCGCTTGCCTCGCCGCGCTGCTGCACTACACGGGCGGGCGCTCGGTCGTGAAACTGCGCCTGCGCAACGTCCGCGTCTACGGCGACCTCGTCCCGCGCGTCCTCGCGATCGGCCTTTCGCCGTTCCTCATGCAGTTCGCCGGCTCGACGATCAACTTCTCGCTCAACAAGGCCTTTTCGCACTGGAGCGGCTCGCCGGCGGAGGGGACGGTCCAGATCGCCGCGTTCGGCATCTTCCTGCCCGTCTCGTTCCTCTTCTTCATGCCGTCGATGGGCATCCAGCAGGGCTTCGCGCCGATCATCGGCTACAACTGGGGCGCCCGCAACCTGGCGCGCGTCCGGCGCTGCCTCGACACCGTCGTCCTGCTCACGACGGCCGCCGTCGCCTGCGCCTGCCTCGCCCAGATGCTGTTCGCGCGGCCGCTGGCGTGGTGCTTCGCGCAGGGCGAGCCGGACGTGGTCCGCGCCGGCGCGTTCGCGCTGCGCCTCGGCAACTGCATGGTCTGGTGCATCGGCCTGAACGTCGCCGCGACGACCTATTTCCAGGCGATCGGCCGTCCGCGCACGGCGATCGTCCTTTCGCTCCTGCGCCAGGTGATCGTGCTCCTGCCCTGCGTGTGGATCCTGCCGCGCGTCCTGCCGCGCGTCCTGCCGATCGATCCGCTCCTGGCGGTGTGGATCTCGCTGCCGATTTCGGACGTCGCCGCGTTCCTCGCGTCGATCCCGCCGGTCCTCCGCGAACGCCGCGCCCTCGCCCGTGCGGGCGCGGGCGCGTGACGCCCGTTTTTTTTCGCTTGCCTCGCGTACGCGCATGGGCTATACTTCCTCCCGTTCCCTCCTCGCCGGAGGCGTTCCCCTTTTCGGATTTCAAAACAAAAACATCCAACCCTCCCGAACTGCCATGAAAGCAATTCGCACGTCCCTCCTCGCGCCGCTCGCCGCGGCGCTCTGCTTCGCCGCTTCGCACGCGCCCGCGGCGGACTTCCTGACCGGCGCCGTGTCCCGCTTCAACGGAGGCGTCGACGACGGCTGGTCCGCCGAAGGCGGCGCTTCGCTGGCGACGGACGTCACGGTGTGGCGCGACGCCGGCAACAACAACGTCGCCACGAACCTCGCGTTCGCGCTCGACGACGCGGAGACGATCACGTATACGCCGTCGCAGGCGTCGGACGCGGGAGGCACGGCGGACGTGGTGATCTCGAACGCCGTGTTCACGACGGCCTACGAGTATCCCGGCGTGGCCGCGGTCGGCGGCATCCAGTCGCAGGCGGCCATCTGCGTCGCGCAGATCGATCCGGACACGACGCCGTCCTACTACGGCTGGGCCGGCGAATACACCGGCGCCGGGACGGCCACCACGAACCTCGTGTGGGTCAAGCTCGCCGGCGGGACGCCGCCCGCCGAGGGAACGCCCGTCACCGTCACGATGTCGTTCGATTACGGCGTGAGGCCTCCCACCGTCACCTTCAAGGCCGGCACCGACACGCTGAACACCAACAACGTCGAGGCCATCCCGCTTTCCACTTCCGCGAACCAAGTCACCGCCATCTCCTTCTCCGGCCAGGGCTCCCTCTCCGAAATGGCCGGCGAGACCGAGCCCGCTCCGCCGAGCGAGTTCCTCGTCACGTTCTACACCAACGACCTCGCCACGGCGTCGGCGTCCTGGACCACCAACGTCCCCGCCAACACGGTTCCCGTCTACCCCTTCGCCGATCCGGCCAAGGCGGCGACCGCCGAGTATTCCTACGCGTTCGCCGGCTGGACGAACGAGACCGTCACCGTCGCGACCAAGACCCTTTCCGATCCCGTCACGTCGCCCACCAACTACTACGCGGCGTTCACCGCGACGCCCGTCTCCTACACGCTGACGTGGAGTCTCGACGGCGGTTCGATCACGAGCGAGGTCGGCGCCTACACGGCCGCCGGCTCCGTCGCATTCGGAACGTCGCTCACGGCTCCGCAGGTTGCCAAGACGGGCTACACGTTCGGCGGATGGTCGCCCTCCGTTGACGCGACGATGCCCGCCGCGAACACGACCTACACCGCCACGTGGAATCCTGCCACCGACACCGTCTACACGGTCAATCACGTCCAGCAGGCTCTTGACGGCACCTATCCGGCCCAGCCGACCGACACCGACAACCTGACCGGCACGACCGGCGCCCAGACCGCCGCGACCGCGAAGAGCTACACGGGCTTCACCGCCGGCACCATCACCCAGACGGCCATCGCCGCGGACGGTTCGACCGTCGTGACGATCCAGTACACGCGCAACAGCTACGCGCTGACGTGGAATCTCGACGGGGGCACGATCGCGAGCGAGGTCGGTACCTACACGGCCGCCGGCCAGGTTCCCTACGGAACAACGCTTACGCCCCCGACGGTCACGAAGACGGGCTACACGTCCGGCGGATGGTCGCCCGCCGTTGACGCGACGATGCCCGCCGAGGCTGCGTCCTACACCGCCACGTGGACGGCGAACGCGAACACGGCCTACAAGGTCGAGCACTACCAGCAGGCGCTCGACGGCACCTATCCGGCCCAGCCGACCGATACCGACAACTTAACCGGCACGACAGGCGCCCAGACCGCCGCGACCGCGAAGAGCTACACGGGCTTCACCGCCGGCACCGTTACCCAGACGGCCATCGCCGGGGACGGTTCGACCGTCGTGACGATCCAGTACACGCGCAACAGCCACACGCTGACGATCACCTACGTGGCGCCGGAGGGCATTACTCCGCCGACGCCGTATGCGCAGTCCTACAAGTTTGATGCCTCCTACTCCGTGGGGGCGCCGCCGGTAACCGGTTGCACGCCCGATGTGGCGACGGTCTCTGGCACGATGGGCGATGCGGACGTCTCCGAGACCGTCACCTACACCAAGAACAAATTCACGGTCACTTGGAAGAACGGAGATACGACGCTCGAGACCGACGAGAATGTCGAGTATGGCGCGACGCCTCACTACGACGGCGAGACCCCGACCAAGGCCGCCGACGCGCAGTACACCTACACGTTCTCCGGCTGGTCCAATGGTACGACGGTCTATGGTCTTGAAGACGACCTCCCGGTCGTCACCGGCGCGGCCACCTACACCGCACAGTTCTCGCAGACCGAGATCGTCATCCCGACGCTCGCCCTCGCCAAGCCGACGCTCGGCTCGACCGTCCTCGCGAACGGCCAGACGGGCGCCGTCGTCAAGGTGACGGTCGATCCCGCGGCCGAGGTGACCGCGACGAACGCGAACGTCGCGTTCTCGGTCGAAGGGAACGTCACCAACGCCACCTTCACGTCCCTGCCCTGGAACGACCCCGTCGACTGGATGCTCCAGGCCTCGGGCTCGGGCGCCGCCGACCTGCCCGGCCGCTTCTACGCGAAGGGCGAGACCCAGTGGTTCGACAAGACCACCAACCAGCTCGCCACGGTCGACGGCCTCCCCGAGGGCATGAAGGGCGTCGACATGACCTCGGATCCGTCCGCCGCCGGCCAGATGGTCCGCATCCAGACCGCGCTCGAAATCCCCGAGGGCGCGATGGAGGACCTGCCGGGCGCCGACGGAGTCGGCTCCGCCCGCACCGGTTTCGCGGTCGCGCAGATCGAGGGCAACGGCGACACGGCCCCCGCCTACTACGCGTTCAACGGCACGACCTGGGTCAAGCTCCTCGGCGCCGCGCCCGTCGCCAACACGACGAACGACCTGCTGATCGTCCTCGACGTTGAGGACGCCACCGCCCGCTACTACGTCGACGGCATCGCGCTTTATAGTGGTAGCGCGCAGGCGCCCGCGTACGAGATTCCGATGAAGCCGTTCGAGGATGGCGACAAGAAGCAGATCAACGGCATCGGCTTCGCCAACCCGGACGGCGTCGCGACGAACGTCGTCGCCGAATACGACGTGCCGTTCGAGGCCGCCGTGGGCGACGTGCCCTACACCGCCGCGGCCGACGGCCTCGCCGCCGCCGACAAGACCGGCACCGAGATTCTCTACCTGCTCACCAACGACGTCGCGGGCACGATCTCGCTTGCCGTCGGCCAGTCGGTCCAGGTCGACACCGCCAAGGGTTCCTTCGCCGCGGCCGAGCCCGTCGTCCTCGCCCAGTCCGTCGGCGCCGGCTACGAGGTCAAGGCGACAGGGGAGGGGAGCGTGACGAACTACACCGTCGCCGCGGTCGAGTATCCGATCGTGTGGAAGCTCGAGCTCGCCGGCGCGACGAACGCCGTCGCGAACGCGCTCACGAATTCCTACACGGTCGAGACCCTGCCGATCACGCTCTTCCCGGCCGGCTGCGAGGGCTACACCTTCGACGGCTGGACGAACAACGTCGCCGCGGGCGTCCAGACGACGATCCCCGCCGGCACCACGGGCGCCGTCACCAACTGGGCGACCTGGAAGCAGAACGCCTTCACGATCACGTGGAACGTCGAGGGCGCGACCACGACCTCCGAGGTCCTGCCCGGCGTCGTCCCGACCTTCACGGGCACGCCCGAGAAGGCCGCCGACAACACCTACACCTACACGTTCGCCGGCTGGTCCGACACGCAGGGCGGCAGCGCGATTGCGCTGCCCGAGGCCTCCGCCGACGCGACCTACTTCGCGGTCTTCACGCCCGTCTACCGCGACTACACAATCACGTGGAACTACGTCGACCCCGCCACGGGCAACACGACCTCGGACCAGAACACCGTCCACTGGGGCGAGACGCCGTCGCACGCCGATCCTGCGGGCTACGTCGCGAACAACACGATCTACGCCTTCCAGGCCTGGTCGCCCGCTCCCTCCGCCTACGACGGCACGGTGACCGCCTACACGGCGACCTACACGTCCGCGGCCGCCGCCGCGATGGTCATCTCGGTGGCCGACGCCGAGACCGGCGCAACCACGACGAACTACGTCGCGACGCTCGCCGACGCGTTCGGCCCGAACGGGGCGAAGGACGGCGACACCGTCGAGCTCCTCGCCGACGTCACGCTCACGGAGCGCGTCGAGCCGAACGTCGGCGCGAACACCGCGATCACGATCGACCTCGGCGGCTACACGATCACCCGCGAAGGCACGTCCGGCAACGGCAGCGTCTTCGACGTGAAGAGCGGCGACGTGACGATCACGAACGGCGTCATCGTCTGCACGCAGGACGACACGGCCATCGCGGCGGACGGCGTCTACGCGATCACCTCGCGCTCCGGCTCCAACGTGACGCTCGCCGACCTCGCGATCACCGTGAACAGCGAATGCGGCGCCTGCGCCTATCCGTTCGCCGGCTCGACCATGACGATCGTGAGCGGCACCTACGCCAACACGACGACGACGCCCTACCGCTACAACACGGCGATCACCGGCATGGCGGTCAACCAGCCCAACGACGCCACGCAGCGCCTCTTCATCAAGGGCGGCACGTTCTCGCAGTACGACCCGCAGCTCGGCGACGACTCCGGCGCCATGACCGACTTCACCGACGAGGGCTTCGTCGCGATCGACGACGGCAACGGCCACTGGGTCGTCCAGCCCGGCTACAACGTGACGTTCGACGCCAACGGCGGCACCCCGACGCCCGCCGCGCAGCGCGTCGCGGCCGGCGGCACGGCGACCGTCCCGGCCGCCCCGACCCTCGAGAACTACGATCTCCTCGGCTGGTTCGCCGACGGCGCGAGCGAGGCCTACGACTTCACGACCGTCCTGAGCGGCGATCTCGCCCTCACGGCGCAGTGGAACATCGCCTACACCGCCACGTTCCAGGCCGACGAATACGCGATGGCCGGCACGTCGGTCTCGCCGGTGATCAAGGCGACGATCGCGCGCGCCGATGGCGCGAAGTTGACGGCCGATGATCGCGCCGGCTGGTCGATTTCGTTCGACAACGCTTGGCTCGCCCAGAAGAGCGCGAGCGTCCTCGCCTCCGGCGTCGGCTCGTTCTACGTGAGCCGTCTGGACGGCGCGAACCTCGACTCCTACTCCGCCACGGTTTCGCTCGTTCGCAACGGAAAGACCTACGACACGGCCTCGCTCGCCGTTTCGCCCAAGGCAGCGCTGACCGTCACCCCGTCCGGGACGCACATGGTCGAGTCCGGCGCCGTGACCATCACCGCGCTCAAGATCAACGGCACGGACGTCGATCTGGCGGACTTTGCCATCACGTGCGGCGACACGTCCGTCGCCACCGTCAGCGGCACGACCCTGACGCCCGTCGCGGCCGGCTCCGCCCCGCTGACGTTCACGAGCGTCGCCGACAACACGAAGTCGGTTGACGCCTCCGTGACGTTTATCAATGCGGCCGCGAAGATCGGCACGGTCTACTACGACACCGTCGCGAACGCCCTAAAGGCCGCGACGTCCGGCCAGACGGTCGAGCTCTGCCGCGACGTCACGGAGTCGGTGAGCTTCTCCGGCAACCAGCCGCGCGTCGACGGCTTTGCGGTCGACATCGATCTCGCGGGCCACCTCTGGACCGGCGCGGCGAACCAGTCCTACACGCTCCGCGTGAGCTACGGCGTCGTCACCGTGAAGGACACGGTCGGCGGCGGCGCCGTCGCCTACGGCAAGGACTACGCCTTCATCGTTGACCATCTCGCCGGCGACTACGTCTCGAAGCTTGTCCTCGACGGCGGTTCCTACACCGGCAAGACCTGCGTCGCGCAGGTCGGGCTGTCGGGCGGATCGGGTTCGAACAAGAAGTACTACGGCGGCGAACTCGTGGTCAGCAACGGCACGTTCGTGGCCGTCATGGACACGGGCGACACCTATGACGCCAACGGCAACATGAAGTTCGTGCTGAACAAGCTCGACTACAGCGCCTCCGCCTTCCCCGGCGGGGAATACAGCCCGTCCGAAATCACGGTCGCCGGCGGCTCGTTCTACAAGTTCGACCCGGCCGACAACGTCGCGGAAGGCGCGAACACGGACTTCGTCGCCGAGGGCTACATCTCCTGCGCGGACGATCCGTCCGCCGGATGGTACACGGTCCTGCCGGCCGTCACGGTCACGTTCGTGGACGAGAAGCACGAGACGGCGCCCGAGGCGCAGACCATCGGCAAGGGCAAGACCGCCACGGCTCCGGACGATCCCGCCGCCGTCGAGGGCTGGACGTTCGAGGGCTGGTTCACGAACCTCGTCGAAGGCGCGGCCTGGGACTTCGCGACGCCCGTCACGGAGGACATCACGCTGAGCGCCAAGTGGACGGTCAACCAGTACGACGTGATCTGGGTCGCGGACGGCGCGATGGTCGCGTCCAACCGCCTCGACTACGGCGCGCAGATCGTTGCGCCCGCCGAGAATCCGTCCAGGGACGGCGACGACAACGCGCTCTACACGTTCGTCGGGTGGACGCCCGCGCAGGACGCCACGGTCTCCAGCAACGCGACCTACACCGCGACGTTCAAGACCTGGACCAAGGTCGCCGTTCCGACGGCCGAGGAGGACCTCGTCTACACCGGCGCGGAGCAGACCGGCGTCGCGGCCGCTGCCAACGGCGAGTACACGGTTTCCGGCAACACCGGGGTCAACGCCGATGACTACACCGCCACGGTCTCGCTCGCCGATCCCACAAGCACCGTCTGGGCCGACGCGACGGCGGTCGACGCCGACGCGACCGCCGACAAGACGATCGAGTGGTCCATCGCGAAGCGCCCGATCACGGTCACGGCCGCCGACGCCTCCAAGGTCGCCGGCAACCCGGATCCCGTCTTCTCCGCCTCGATTACGAGCGGCTCGCTCGCCGTGGGCCAGGAGATCGACTACTCGTTCGCCGTCACCGACGGGGCGAACGCCTCCACGAAGGTCGTCACCCCGAGCGCGACGATTGCCGCCTCCGGCGTCGACGTGACCGGCAACTACGATATCACGGCCGTTCCCGGCACGCTCACCATCGGCGAGGCCCTCGTCACGGTGTTCACGGTCGCCGACAACGGCGCCACGACGAATACCGTCGGCTACTACGGGACGCTGGCGCAGGCCGTCGCGGCCGCCGTTGACGGCGCGACCGTCCTCCTGCTCGATGATGTGACGCTCGACACCCGCGTCGAGCCGAACGTCGGCGCGGGCACCGCGATCACGATCGACCTGGGCGGCAAGACGATCACCCGCACGGGCACGTCCGGCAACGGAAGCGCGTTCGACGTGAAGAGCGGCGACGTGAGGATCAAGAACGGTACGATCGACTGCACGCAGGACGACACGGACATCGCCGCGGACGGCGTCTACGCGATCACCTCGCGCTCCGGCTCCAGCGTGACGCTCGCCGACCTCGCGATCACCGTGGACAGCGAATGCGGCGCCTGCGCCTATCCGTTCGCCGGCTCGACCATGACGATCGAGAGCGGCACCTACGCCAACCTCACGACGACGCCCTACCGCTACAACACGGCCATCACCGGCATGGCGGTCAACCAGCCGAACGACGCCACGCAGCACCTCATCATCAAGGGCGGCTCGTTCTCGCAGTACGACCCGCAGCTCGGCGACGATTCCGGCAAGATGACCGACTTCACGGACGATGGCTACGTGGCCATCCTCGAGAACGGCGCTTGGGTTGTCCAGCCCGGCTACAACGTGACGTTCGACCCGAACGGCGGCGCTCCGACCTCCGCGGCGCAGCGCGTCGCGGTCGGCGGCACGGCTACCGAGCCGACCGGCGTGACGCTGGCCAACCACTCGCTCCGCGCGTGGCAGCTGAACGGCGCCGACTACGACTTCGACACCGTCCTTTCCGCCGACATCACCCTCGTCGCCGACTGGGCGATTGACCAGTTCAACGTGATCTGGGTCGCGGACGGCGCGACGGTCCAGTCCAACCGCCTCGACTACGGCGCGCAGATCGTTGCGCCCGCCGATCCGACCAAGGCCGGCGACGACGACGCGCTCTACACGTTCGTCAAGTGGACGCCCGCGCAGGACGCCACGGTCTCCAGCAACGCGACCTACACGGCCGAGTTCAAGACCTGGACGAAGATCGCCGTTCCGGAGGCTGCGACCGGCCTTGTCTACGACGGCACGGAGAAGACCGGCGTCGCCACGGGCGCGGGCTACACGCTCTCCGGCAACACCGCCACGAACGCCGGCTCCTACACCGCCACGGCGACGCTGGCCGACACGGCGAACACCGTCTGGGCCACCGACACGGCCGCTCCGACCGCGAACGCCGAGAAGACGGTCTCCTGGTCGATCGCCAAGGCTCCGCTCTCGAACCTCGCGGTCTCGCTGACCGGCTGGACCGAGGGTAACGCGGCCAACACCCCGTCCGTCACCGGCAACGCCGGCGGCGGCGCCGAGACGATCACCTACTCTGCGGATGGCGAGACCTGGTCCGGCACGCAGCCGACGACCCACGGCACCTACACGGTGAAGGTTTCCGTTCCCGAGACGGCCAACTACCTCGCCGGCGAAGCGACCGCGATCTTCACGATCGACGAGCGCGGCGTCTGGACGATCATCTGGCTCGCCGACGACGGCACCGAGATCGACCGCACGCAGGTCACGGACGGCGACACGCCGACCCACGCGGACGCGACCAAGACGGACGCCACCGGCAAGTACGCCTACACGTTCACGGGCTGGTCGCCCGCGATCGTCGCCGCGACGCAGGCGACCAACTATACCGCCACCTTCTCGACCGCCATCGCGACCCCGCTCGCCATCCCGCTCGCCGATCCCGCGGTCGACGCGACGGTGAACGGCGCCGCCGCCACGGTCGCGCTCGCGCCGACCGGCACGATCGCCGGCGTGGCCTACACGGCGGTTCCGGCTGCGGCCTGGACCGAGGCGACCACGTCGTTCTCCTTCGAGGGCCTTGCCTGGAACGCGGGCACGAACTGGACGGTCGACGCCGCGCAGGGAACGGATCCGCTGGACGAGACGGCCCACAACGAGGGCGTGTTCTACGCCAAGGCCTCGACCCCGTTCTTCACCGCGAAGGCGGAGGACTTCGACGAGTTCGACGACATGGGCGTCGCCATCGCCGGCTATTCCAACGAGGTTGCCTCCGCCGCGGGCGAGACCGTCCGCGTCCACACGACGATCGACGTGCCGGAGGGCGGCCTCGAGTCCGAGCCCGACATCGGCACGTCGAAGGCCGGTTTCGCCGTCCTGAAGCTGGCGAACGACGCGAAGTCCGCGTTCTACGCCTACAACGGCGCCTGGACCAAGCTCTACGGCGTCGAGCCGAAGGCCGGCGAGGCCGACTACCTCGCGGTCTACGACTTCGCGGCCGCGGAACCCGCCGTCCGCTACTACATCGACGGCGTCCCGCTCTACGCGGAAGGGGTGGGCGGCGCGAAGGTCTACGCCATCCCGCTTCCCGCCGGCATGACCTCGCTCTCCACGGTCGCGTTCGGCAGCGCCGACATGGTCAAGTCCGACGTCGTCGCCGAGCAGGACGTCTCCTACGTCGCCGCGGTGGGCGAAACGCCCTACACCAACATCGTCGAGGCCCTCGCCGCCGTCACGGCCGCCGACAAGGCCGAGGCCAACGAGGTCACGCTTTCGCTCCTGAAGGCGAACCTCGATCCGGGCGCGACGACCGTCGCCCTCGCCGCCGGCGAGGCCGTCACGGTCGACGCCACGGGCGGCTCCTTTGCCGGCGACGCGCCGTTCGTCGCGGCCGACGCCCCGACCTACAAGGTCGTCACGACCGGAACCGCTCCGGTCCTGACCTACAAGGTCGAGCTCAATCTCGCCACCGTCATCTGGCTGGCCGAGGACGGCGCGACCGAGGTGTGGCGCACGAACGCCGTCATCGGCACGGTCCCCGTCTACGAGGGACCGGACCAGGCCAAGGATGCCACCGACGCGGCGCTCTACACGTTCTCCGGCTGGACCAACGCCGCGGGCGTGGCCTACGCGCCGACGGACGCGTTCCCCGCCGTCGCGATCGGCGGCACGAACTAC
>JAFPUX010000599.1 GCA_017413145.1 Kiritimatiellia bacterium
CCGCGTCCGCCGCGAACGCGCCGGGCGCGGCGATCGTTTCGCTGTCGACCAGAATGCCGTGCATGGCAGGGCATGATAGCAGAACCCACCCCGCCGGGCAACCGGCGCGCTACGCGAAGCGGAGGCGGAGGAGGCCGGAAGGCGGGACGGCCGCGCGCTGCAGGCCGGCGGCCGGCGCGGCGACGGCGACGGGGTCGCCGAAGACGTCGAACGCCTCCGCCGACGCCGGCGCGGCGGCGAGGTCCAGGAGCAGGACGGGTTCGTCGGTCGCGTTCACGACCCACGCCTCGCGGTCCGAGGGGACGGCGACCGCGAGCCCCGGCTCGTAGACGGCGACGATGCGCTCGGTCGCGGTCGCGCCTTCGAGCAGCGGGTAGCCGAGTTCGGGCCGGCGCGGCGAGAACGATCCGCGCAGGAGCACGTCGCGGTGCGCGGCCGTCCAGGCGATCCAGTGCTTCACCATGCGCTTGTGGTCCGCGGGCAGGCGGTCGAGCCGCATCGAGTACTGGATCACGGAGAAGAGCACGGAGAGGATCTGCTGCGCGGCCTGCTGCGGCGTCTCGCGCGGGTTCCACTCGAGCATGTCGGAATGGACGGCGGTCGTGCCGGACGTGAGCCGCAGGCGCGCGGTGCGGGCGCGGTTGCGGAGCGGGTCGCCTGGGACGTCGCCCGCGCGGATCATGTTGCCGAACGAGCGGATCGCGGGACCCATGTAGCTCTGGCGGAATTCGATCAGGATCCCCGGGCGCGCGGCTTCGAGCCGGCGGCGGATCTCCTGCATCAGCGCGAGGACGGCCTCCGGGACGGACTTGATGTCGCGCCCGGCCCAGTCCTCCGCGGCGGCCGGATCGGGGTCGGGCGCGACGAACGAGTCGATGAAGTCGAGCTTGAGGCCGTCGAGGTTCCACTCGCACACGGCGCGCTCGTAGAGCGAGGCGAGGTGTTCGCGCACCTCGGGGAAGCGCGGGTCGAGCACCCACGCGCCCATGTTCTCGCGCTTGCAGAGGAACTTGCCGGCGAAGCGCTCCGCGGCGCGGCTCTTGAAGCCGACGAACGGCACGGAGTACCAGATCATGTACTTCATGCCGAGCGCGTGGACGCGGTCGACGTGCGCCCGGAAGTCGGGGAAGCGCGACGGCGCGGGCTCCCAGTCGCCGCAGAACGCGTAGCCGCGGCCCGTGTCCTCGGTCTGCCAGCCGTCGTCGACGATGAGCGTCTTCATGCCGAGCGCGGCGGCTTCGGCGAACTCGCGCTCGAGGTCCGTGTCGTGCACGTCCTGGTGGTAGCCGTACCACGTCGAGTAGAGCGGGTCGAGCGCGGCGTCCGGGACGGGCATCGGCGCGTATTCGGGGCGCGCGCAGATCCAGTCGGACGCGGCGCGCGCGGCGTCCGCCCAGTCGACCGGAGCGGCGTCGAGCCGGACGAGGGCCTCGTAGGCGGCGAGCGGCGCCTCGGGTTCATAGAAGAAACCAAGGCGGACGTGGACGAACGCGTCCTCCTCGTAGAGCCCGAAGCGCCAGTCGACGGCGCGCGTCGCCTCGGAGCAGGCGACGGAAAGGCGCGAGCGGCCGTCGCAGCCGCCGAGGACGAGCAGCGGCGACTGGCTCGCGATCTGCGAGCGCATGCGGCCGCCCCATTCGGGCGGGAGCGTCGGGACGTCCGCCGGACTCGTCCAGATCCAGCGCACGCCGGGCTGCGGCGCGACGAACGCCAGGTCGAAGCGCGGCGGCGGCGCGGGCTCGTCCGCGGCGAGGCGGACGTGGAGTAGCTCCGCGCCGTCGGGCGCCGTTTCTCGCGCGGTCTCGAAGCGCCACGCGCCGGGTGCGTCGCAGGAGAGGGACAGGCTTTCGACGGACTCGAAGCCGGGGATGTCGTTTTTCATGTCGGGGGCGGGGGGCTAGCGGCGGCGCCAGTGCTTTTCGGCGCCGAGCGGGAAGTCGTGGAGGCGGAAGCCGAGGATGTCCGGGCCGACGAGCACGAACTCGCGCCGGTAGTAGAGGCACGCCCACGGGCAGTCCTCGCGCACGGCGTCCTGCATCGCGCGCACCAGCTCGAGCCGCCGCGCCGGGTCGGTCGTTCGCGCGGCCTCCTCGTAGAGCGCGTCGTAGGCGGGATTCGCGTAGTTGACGCGGTTCGGGCCGGGCGACTGGTTCTTCGAGTAGAACAGCTGCAGGAAGTTGAGCGCGTCCGGCCAGTCCGCGACCCAGCCGACGAGGAACATCTGCTCCTCGCGCTTGTTGAGGCGCCGCATGAACTGCGGGAACGTGGAGAAGCGCAGCTCCAGCGCGATGCCGATGCGGTCGAGGAAGCTCGCGAGCAGCTCCGCCCCCTCGCGCGTCTCCTGGTCCGACTTGCCCAGGTCGAGCGTCAGCGCGAGGCGGCGCCCCGTGGCGGGGTCCGTGCCGTCCGGGTAGCCGGCCTCGGCCATCAGCGCGCGCGCCTTCTCGAGATCGAACGAATACGGGTGCGGCGTCTCGAGCCGGCCGTCGACGCCCGGCGGGACGGGGCCGTTGCTCGGCAGCACGCGCCCGCGGTTGAGCGAGCACCACTGCGCGGCGTCGAACGCGCACGAGACCGCCTGGCGCAGCGGCTTGTTCTTCCCGAGGACGGGATCGTCCATGTTGAAGCCGAGGTAGTAGCTTTCGAGCGCGGGCTCGGAGACGAGGCGCACGCCGCGCGCGGCGAGGTCCGGCGCGAGCGAGCCGTCCGGGCCGATCACGGCGTCCCAGTTGTCGCGCGAGATGTCGAACGCGACGTCGAACGCCCCGCGCAGGAACGAGAGCCAGCGCGTCGACGCGTCCGCCATGCCGAGGTATTCGACGGACGCGAACGGCGTTCCCGCCGGCTCGCCGGGGGCGGGCGGCGGCGTGCGGTCGCGCGCCGCGTCGCGC
>JAFPUX010000600.1 GCA_017413145.1 Kiritimatiellia bacterium
CCGGCGCGGCGGCCGCCGCCACCGACGCCGCGGCGCGGGCGAAGCGCCCGTTTCCTAGAGCAACGCGGCCGTGCGGGAGCAGCCGAAGCGGGTCGCGCCCGCTTCGCGCAGGGCGAGCAGCTGCTGCAGGTCGTGGATGCCGCCGGCGGCCTTGATGCGGACCTTCGGCCCGACGTGCGCCTTCATGAGCGCCACGTCTTCGACCGTCGCGCCGCCCGTGCCGTAGCCGGTGCTCGTCTTCACGAAGTCGACGCCGAGCTCCGTGCAGATCTCGCACAGGCGGATCTTCTCGGCGTCCGCCAGGAAGCAGCATTCGAAGATGACCTTGAGAAGCTTGCCGGCGCCGTGGACGGCATCGAGGACGGCCTTGATGTCGGCGCGGACGTAGTCCCAGTCGCCGTCCTTGATCTTGGAGACGTTCACGACCATGTCGAGCTCGTCCGCGCCGTCGTCGATCGCGATGCGCGTCTCGGCGACCTTGGCCGCCGTGGCGTGCGTGCCGTGCGGGAAGCCGATCACCGTGCAGACGGCCACGCCGGTGCCGCGGAGCCGCGCGGCGGCCTCCTTCACGTAGAACGGGCAGATGCACACGCTCGCGCAACGGTGCGCGGCGGCGAAGTCGCAACACTCCGCGAACTTCGCGGCGGGACTGGTGGGAGCGAGGACGGTGTGGTCGACTTCGGAGAGGATGGTCTGGATGTCCGGGATCATGGGCGGTCTGGTGGTCTGTGGTCTAGTGGTCTGGTGGTCTGAAGCTGGCGGTAATGCCGATATGACCGGTACAACCGGTATTCAACTCACGATCTCGTCGTCTGGAGGCCGGCCGAGAGGGACGGCGCGACGAAGCGGGCGCGGGGGTTGGGCGGGTTGCGGCCGAGTTCGAGGCGGATTTCGGCCGCGGCCGCGGCGCTCGGCGCGAGCGCGAGCAGGTAGCCGCCGCCGCCGGCGCCGAGGAGCTTGAGCGCGGCGCCGTGCTTTTCCATGACGTCCACGATCGGCGCGACGGACGGCGGGCACGTGCCGGCGTCGAGTTCGCGGTTGAGCGCCCACGAACGGCGCAGCGCTTCCGCAAGCGCGGTTTCGTCGGCGCGCGCGATGGCGTCCGCGGCGAAGTCGGCGTTGAAGGCGATGTCGCGGATGAGGCCGAGCGTGGCGCGGTCGCCGAGGAAGATGTTCTTCACGATCTGCGCGAGGATGCTGCGGGCGACGCGCGTGGCGCCGGTATAGTAGAGCAGCGCGCGTCCGGAGGCGAAGAGGTCCGCGAGGAGCGCGTCCGGCAGGTAGCGCACGTCGGGCGCCTGGCGCAGTCCGGGATCCGTGGAGGCGATCTTGGCGCCGGGATAGAGCCCGCCGACCTGGTCCTGCCAGCCGCCTCCGGAGCTCAGAAGCTGCTCCAGCGCGGTCGTCCGGAGCGTCAGGTCGCCGAGCGTCCAGCCGAGCGCGCAGGCGTCCGAGACGGCGCCGAGCACGGTGGCGGCGAGAATGGAGCTCGTGCCGAGACCGGACCCCCTCGGGATGGCGCAGAGCGTGGTGAGCTCCAAGCCGCCTCCGAAACGGTCGCGAAGCATTGCTTCGAGCGAAGCGTGCGAACGGCCGCCGCGGAAACGCGGGTCGAAGCCGGCGAGACGCAGCGCGGCGCGCGGAATCGAGAACGCGCCGAGGCGCGAGGGCGCGCAGAGGTCCGCTTCGTCCGAAATCTCCTCGGAGACGCCCAGGTCGATCGAACGCAGGACGATCTTCGGCTCCTTGCAGACGCGCACGAACGCCTGGATCGGCGGCTGGCCGTTGAGGTCGACCGCGACGTTGACGACGCGTCCGCCGTGCTCGAGGCAGTAGGGCGGCGTGTCCGACCAGCCGCCCGCGAGGTCGAGGCGCGCGGGCGCGCGGCTCCAGACGATCTGGTCCTCCGCGAGGTCGCGGCGCGGGTCGGCGGGTTGCAGTTCCATGTCGCCGACGAGCTGCTCGCGCAGGCGGGCGAAGGCGGACTCCTCCTCGCCGCGGAACATCGCGTCGTGCACGGCGGGCAGCCCCGCGTCCGCGGACAGCGGCGCGGGCGCGGCGGAAAACGCC
>JAFPUX010000601.1 GCA_017413145.1 Kiritimatiellia bacterium
CCGCGTCCGACGCGGTCGAATCCGCCGCGGACGCCGCCGCCACGGTCGCGGAGAACGCGGCCGATGCCGCCGCCGCGCCCGCCGAAGCCCCCGCCGCCCCGGCCGCGGAGTAGCCCCTCCCCTTCAACCAACAACACAACGCGGGCGGCGCACGCCGCCGCACAACCAAGGAACGAAACCATGATGAAACTCGTGCTGCTCCGCCACGGCGAGAGCGAATGGAACAAGCTCAACCTTTTCACCGGCTGGACGGACGTCGACCTCTCCGAGACGGGCGTCGCCGAGGCCAAGGCCGCCGGCCGGCTCCTCAAGAAGGAGGGCTACGACTTCGACCTGTGCTTCACCAGCTACCTCAAGCGCGCCATCCACACGCTCAACAACTGCCTCGCCGAGATGGACCGCGAGTGGCTCCCCGTCGTGAAGGCCTGGCAGCTCAACGAGCGCCACTACGGCGCCCTCCAGGGCCTCAACAAGTCCGAGACCGCCGCCAAGTACGGCGAGGACCAGGTCAAGGTCTGGCGCCGCTCGTTCGACGTCCCGCCGCCCCCGCTCGCCGAGGACGACGAGCGCAACGCGCGCAAGCAGCCCGCCTACCGCGACGTCGATCCCGCGCTCGTTCCGCTCACCGAGAGCCTCGCGATCACGATCGAGCGCGCCGTCCCCTACTACGAGAAGTTCATCCTCCCGGAGATGAAGAAGGGCAAGCGCGTCCTGATCGCCGCCCACGGCAACTCGCTGCGCGCGCTCGTCAAGTACTTCGAGGGCCTCAGCGCGGACGAGATCGTCGGCGTCAACATCCCGACCGCCTCGCCGCTCGTCTACGAGTTCGACGACGACGGGAAGTTCCGGAAGAAGTACTACCTCGGCGACCAGGAGGCCCTCAAGGCCAAGATGAACGCCGTCGCCAACCAGGGCAAGAAGGCGTAAGCCGGTCCGGCGCCCCCTCCCGCGCCCCCGTCCGTTCAGCGGACGAGGGCGCGGATTTTTTCCAAAACGTCGGGCAAGCGCGGGCCGGGACGCAGCGCCGCGGTGTCACGGAGCGTTTCGATCCGGGTTCCGGAAAGGTAGCTCCAGGCGTCTTCCTCCGGCGGGTCGCCGTCCGGATGGACGTCGATCAGCACATCGGGCGCAAGAGCCGCGATGCGGTCGGGATCGAGCGACGGATACCCGGAGACGCCGGCGAGCGCGTTGGAGATCCCCGCCGCGCGGACGATTTCGTCGAAGTAGGTTCCCTCCCCCGCCGCGAACGCCGCCCCGAACCGCCCCGGCGCGTGCGACACGACGACGAGCACCCTCTCCGCGGACTCCGCGAACTCCGCGTGAGACAACTTCTCCATCGCCGCCCTCCACGCCGTCCCTGCGTGGGCGAGCCCGTTCGTGCGCTCCGGAAACAGCGCCCCCAGCGTGTCCGCGAAGGCCAGCACGTCCGCCGCGGTCTCCGCGCGTCCTTCGACGATCTCGCACCCGAGCGCGCGCAGCAGGGCCGCCTGCGGCGCGTCCGCTCGGCCGAGCACCGCGTGCGTGGGCTTGAGCGCCGCGAGCGCGTCTTCGTTCGCGGAGAAGAGGTCGCCCACGACCGGCAGCGCCGCGGCCTCCGCCGGGAAGTCGCAGAAGCGCGACCGCCCGACGACGCAATCCCCGAGCCCGAGCGCGAAGAGCGTCTCCGTCCCGCTCGGCAGGAACGAGACGATCCGCGGCCCGTCGCCCGCGGGAGCCGCCGCGTGGCGGGGTCCGCACCCCGCCACGGCGCCGAGTCCGAACGCCGCCGCCGCGAGGAGAGGAAAGCGCCGATGCAAAACCCCTTGCATGCCGTGAAAACTACCATCTTCCGGCCCGCCGTGCAAGCGCCGGCGATCATTCCCGTGGACAGGACGGACCGTTTTCCGTAGAATCGGCGGCATGCTACGCATCACGCCACGTGCCGCCCGTTCGGCGCCCGTTCTCGCCGCTTTGCTCCTCGCCGGATGTTCGACGACGTCCCCGTCCGGGCCGGCGGAGGTTGCGCCGGTTCCGCGCATCATCCTCGACACGGACGTCGGCTCGTCGACCGACGACCTCTTCGCCCTCGAGATGCTCTACCGCTACGAGGATGCCGGGAGGTGCCGGCTGCTCGGCGTGGTCGTCGACCGCCCGGGCGAGGCGAACGCGGCGTTCGTCGACGCGATGAACGCCTGGGCGGGCCGCCCCGAGCTGCCCGTCGGCCTCGTCCGCCGCGGCCCGGAGAAGGCAATGGTCTTCATCGACTACGCGCTCGTGGCGGACGCGACGGACGCCGACGGCCGCCCCCTCTTCCCCCGCGCCGCGCCCGGCCCCGGCGGACGCCCCGACGGCTGGGTCCTCTACCGGCGGCTCCTCGCCGGCCAGCCCGACGGCAGCGTCACGATCTGCTCGATTGGCTTCCTCTCCTGCCTCGCGCAGCTGCTGGAGTCGCCCCCGGACGATCTTTCGCCCCTCGGCGGCGCGGAGCTCGTCCGCCGGAAGGTCGCGCGCGCAATCGTGATGGGCGGCACGTTCGCGAAGGACGCCGAGCCCGAATACAACTTCGCCATGGATCCGGAGGCGGTCCGGACGTTCTTCCGCCTCTGGCCGCGGGACGTGGACGTCGTCTTCTCCACCGCCGAGGTCGGCGACGCGATCGACTATCCGACCGCTCTGGTCCTCTCCGACATCGGCCCGACCGACCGCCACCCGATCCGGCAGGTCTACCTGCAATGCGACTGCGAAACGGGCCAGCGGATGTGGGACCCGCTCGCCGTCGTCCAGGCCGTGGAGGGCGACGCCCCGTTCGCGCTGGGCGATCGCGGGACCGTCGAGATCGCGCCGGACGGCGGCGCGTCCTTCGCCCGCGCCCCCGACGGCAACTGCCGCCGCCAGCTTCCCGGCGACGCCGCATGGAACGCCGCCATGCTCGAGAAGATCCGCTCCTTCAACCGGAGGCGCCGAAGGATCGGACGATGCGGTCGTGGACGGCCTCGTCCCGTTCCGAGAAGCAGCGGAAGACCGCTTCCATGTCCGCCGCCGTGGCGGCCGTCGCGGTAGACGGGGCCGAGCATCATCTGGTTGGCCGCGTTGACGATGGCGTCGATTTCGGGGGTCGCGATGCCGCCTTGGACGATCTGGAGAGCGTTCATGAGGACTTGCGGGCGAGGAGGAAGACGAGCGCCGGCGCGCCGAGGGCGGCGGTGACGACGCCGACGGGCGGCGTGGCGGCGAGCGGGAGGGCGCGCGC
>JAFPUX010000602.1 GCA_017413145.1 Kiritimatiellia bacterium
GAGGCCGGGCCGCGCGGCGGCGCCGGCGACGCGGACCGTGCCGAGCAGGTTCGCGCCGAGCGCGGCGTTCCACTGCGCGGCGTCGTTCGCGAAGCGGACGGTTCGCGTGCCGGCCGCGGACGGCGAATCGCCGGCGACGACCACGTGCGTGCGCAGGTAGACGCGCCACTCGCCGTTCGTGAGGTCGGACGGCAGGCGCAGCGAAAGCGAGAGCGCGGCGTTCGTGCGGCTCGGCACGGCGGCGCCGAGGTCGAGCGCGACGGGGCACGCCCAGAAGCGGTCGTCCGCCGCCTGCAGGAGGATCTCGGTCTTCGTCGGGAGGAAGAGGTCTCCGAAGCCGGTGTTCTCGACGGAGAACGCGAGCTGCAGCGTCCCGCCCGGCGCGACCTCGTCCGCGAGGCGCGACGAGCGCAGCACGAAGCGGTGGCCCATGTGGGCGCGCATGAACTCGAGGAGCGTGCGGCCGTTCCATTCGGCGAGGGACGGCATTCCGTCGAACGAGAAGTCCGTTCCCGAGAACGCGATTCCGTTCATCTTCGCGGCGATCTTCATCCCCAGGCCGGTGCCGCGCAGATAGGAGAGGTGGACGTCGTACCACTCCGCCACCTGGTTGAATCCGGCCTGCACGAACACAGGCCACGTCTCGGCCTGCTCGGCCGAGAGCGTCGCGAGTTCGCCGCCGTAGGGGATGCCGTGCAGGCGCGCGAGCCAGCGGTTGGCCTGGGCGCGCGAGAAGTTGTTGACGCCCCTTGCGTCGGTGAACGTCCCGTAGTCGTAGACCGTGCCGAGGTAGCCGTCGTTGAAGAGGCCGAGGCGCTCCCAATCCTTCAGCTCGTGCAGGCGCGCGAGGACCGTCTCGCCGTCGACGGTCCCGGGCGTCGGTCCGAGGACCTCCTCCCGGAACAGGCGGAACAGGTATTTCGGGCTGCGGACCTGGAGCTTGATGCGCGGGTCGAGCTCGTCGAGCCACAGGCGGACGAGCCGCGTGTCGTAGACGGGGTTGTCGTACTTCGACGAGTGCATCTCGCCCCAGGGGCCGATCATGCCGCATTCGACCGACACGACGACGTCCGCGTATTCGTTCAGCACGCCGGCGATCTGGCGGACGTGCGCCAGCAGCACGTCGAAGTCGGCCGGCTCGCAGCCCGAGACGCCGCCGGAATCGTAGGCGAAGCGCGGCGTGACGAGCGCGCCGTTCGCGCGGACGTTGGCGAGCGTCGCGCGCCAGGCGTCGAGCGTCGCGTCGTCGATCGGGATGTCGGCGCCGCCGACGACGGACGTCACGACGCCGGTCGTCCGGTTGGAGACCGCGCCGCGGTTTCCGAAGTCGTTGCCGCCGGAGAAATCGGCGATCCGCCACATCGGCGTCGAGTAGCCGGACGGGGACAGCACGGCCGTTGCGCCGGGCGCGGCGCGGTGCCAGCCGCCGGCGATCGAGCCACGCGGGACGTTGCACGCGAGGTCGTCGTCTGCCGCGTCGAGGTACGAGAGCCCCGAATCGACGAGCGCGGCGGCCGCCGCGAGCGGGGCGAGAAGGAGAGGAAGAAATCTGCGCATGGATGGGCGTCATTCTAGTTGGGCTCCAAGGGCGGGTCAATCCTTTTGCGCGAAACGCGCGGTTGTTTTGCCGAAAAAGCGCTTGTGCGCAACGGGTGCGGTCTGCTACGATAAGGGCGTTCCTTCCGGAGGATTCCAGCCATGGAAAACCGGTCCCCGTCCGTTCGTCGTCCGTTCTTCTCCGTTCTCGCCGCGGCCGCCCTCGCGGCCGGTTGCGTTTCGGCCGCCGCGCCGCTGGACGGGAGCGCGCGCATTCGCGAAAACGCGGCGGAACGCGTCGCCGCGATGCCGTCCGCCGCGGACGCGGCGTTCGCGCTCGCATCGCCCTTCTCCGACCACATGGTCCTGCAGCGCGAGTGCACGGTGCCCGTCTGGGGAACGGGCGCCCCCGGCGAGCGCGTGGAAGTACGGCTCTTCGCCGACGGCGAAGAGGGCAAGACCGTCGCCGAAGCCACCGCCACGGTCGGCGCGAACGGCCGCTGGATCGCGTTTCTCCCGCCGCAGCCCGCCGGCGGTCCGTTTTCGCTCGACGCGAAAAGCGGGGGCGGCGCGCTCGCCGTCGAGAACATCCTCATCGGCGACGTGTGGCTCTGCGGCGGGCAGTCCAACATGGAGATGGACGTGCGGTGGACCTTGCCCGAGGCGGAGATCCCGGCCGCCTGCGAGGGTCTGGAGAACGTACGCCTGATCAACGTTCCGAATGCCGTCGCGACCGCGCCGTGCGATTCCTTCCGCGCGAAGTGGCAGGTCTGTTCGCCCGAATCGGCCCGCCGCTTCTCCGGCGTCGGCTTCTTCTTCGGCCGGAAGATCCACCGCGAGCTCGGCGTCCCGGTCGGGCTCGTCCAAGTCGACTACACCGGTTCCGTCGCCGAAACGTGGCTTTCGCTCGAGGGCGCCGCCGCGATCCCCGGGCTGGAGACCGCCGTCGACGTCCGCCGCCGCGTGATCGCGGAAGGCGAAGAGGCCGGGCGCGCGCGCTTCCGCGAAATCCACGAGGCGTGGGAGAAGGCGGTCGATCCGATCGGCGACGCGGCCGCCGCGGAGGACTTCGCCGAGGGCGACGGCTGGACCGACGTCTCGACGCCGTTCGCGTTCGCCAGGGACTACGACGGCATCGTGTGGATCCGCCGCGCCTTCGAGCTCGACGCCGCCCGCGCCGCCGCGGACGCGGAGCTGTTCCTCGGCTGGATCGACGACGCGGACGACTCCTTCGTGAACGGCGTTCCGGTCGGGACGTCGCGCGACCCGAGGAAGATCCGCCAGAGCCAGAGCCGCTACAAGCTTCCCGCCGGGCTTCTGCGCGAAGGTCGCAACGTGCTGACGATCCGCCTGCTCGACAAGGGCGGCGGCGGCGGCTTCGTCGGCCGCGACAAGGACGTGCCGCGTCTCGAGTTCGGCGACGCCGCGCCGGCGCTTTCGCTGGCGGGCGCGGGCTGGCGCCGCTTCGACGGCCCGTCGTTCGCCGAACGCCGCGAGCCGAAGGAGCCCTCGTTCAAAAACCAGTTCGTCGTGTCCGCCTGCTACAACGCGATGGTCTTCCCGCTCTTCCCGCTGGCCGTCCGCGGCGCGATCTGGTACCAGGGTTGCGCGAACGTCGGACGCCACAGGCAGTACGAGACGCTCCTGCCCGCCGTGGTCGGCGAATGGCACGCGGGCTTCGCGAGCGCCGCTCCGGACGGCGCGTTCCCGTTCTACCTCGTCCAGCTCGCCTCCGTCTACCAGACGAGCCCGATGCCGGGCAACTCGGACTGGGCCGCGATGCGCTGGACGCAGACGAAACTCGGGCGGACGCTCCCGAACAGCGGCACCGTCGTCACGCTCGACGTCGGCGACCGGCAGATCCATCCGCACGACAAGCGCACGCCCGGCGAACGCCTCGCCGACCTCGCCCTCGCGCAGACCTACGGGCGTCCCGAGGGGCGGGAGCTGAGCCCCGTCCCGGCGGAGCGCGCGGCGCTGCGCGGCGGCGCCGTCGAGGTGGCGTTCGTCCGCCAGATCGAGGGGACGCCGCCCGTCGTCCTCGCCGCTGACCAGGAGGTCCGCGGCTTCGAGCTGGCCGGCGAGAACGGCCGCTTCGTCCGCGTCGGCGCGCGGACCGGCGACGCACCCGACGTCGTCCGCGTGCAGGTGCCGGATGGGATGGTCCCCGTCCGTGTCCGCTACGCGTGGGACCACTACCCCGACTGCAACCTCAAGACCGCGGCCGGCCTGCCCGTCGGCTCCTTCGAGCTCCCCGTCGCCCCGGAATGAAAACCGAAAACCACCGACCATGAAAACTCCATTCGCCCTTGCGGCTTCCGCATTTTTCATTCTTCATTTTTCATCGTTCATTGCGGCGGCGGCCGAAGCCGCCGCCGCGGAGCCGCCGGCCGCCGCCGCCCAGGAGGGCGTGCAGCTCTGGGAGGGCGGCCCCTTCTGGGCCGACCGGAACGTCGGCGCGGACGAGCCGTGGGAGCGCGGCCTCCACTTCTGGTGGGGCGACACGGTCGGCTATAAGCGGGAGAACGACGCCTGGGTGGCGAACGACGGATCCTCGACCAACTTTTCGTTCGCCAAGGAGGTCGACTACATTCCGACCTTCAAGAAGAACGCCGCCATGGCGCGGAAGGAGGGCTGGACCACGGAGGAGAACCGGCTGGCGCCCGAGCACGACGCGGCCCGCGTGCACTGGGGCGGCGAGTGGCGCATGCCGACCCGGCAGGAACTGATCGACCTCTGCTACAACAAGTGCGACTGGACCAAGGTGGAGACGAACGGCGTCAAGGGATGCCTCGTCCGCGGCCGGGGCGACTTCGCCTCCGCCGCCATCTTCCTTCCCTTCACCGGCATGGCGGACTACACCAAGCTGATCAGCCCGGACCGGTTCGGCGGCCTCTACGCGAGCGATCCGCGGATGGACGCCGTCCCCGGCGTGTGGCGACTCACCTACGGCCGGGACTTCTGCGTGTTCTACCACTGGGACCGGTTCATGGGGATGAGCGTCCGTCCGGTCCGGGGCGATCCCGGGCCGTTCGTCCGCCACGGCTGGGCGGCCGGCCTGGAAAACCCCGAGGCCGAAATCAAGCCGGCCGGCCCCGCCTGCGCGCCCGACGAGGTCCTTGCCCCAGCCGCCGGGGAGCCGGCCGCGCAGAAGGGCGTCCGGCTCTGGGAGGGCGGGCCGCTCTGGGCCGACCGGAACGTCGGGGCGGAGACGCCATCGGACTACGGTTGGTTCTTCAACTGGGGCGGAACCCTCGGCGCCACCTACAACCAGGAGATCCGGCACTGGGCGGCGGTCGACGGCTCCAATCCGCGCTTCGGGTTCGACGATTCGCAGGCCCCGTCCTTCGGCAAGAATACGGAGGTTCTGCGGGACGAGGGATACATCACGGAGGAGGGCGTCCTCACGCCGGAGCACGACCCGGCCCGCGTGCACTGGGGCGAGCCGTGGCGGATGCCGACGCGGCACGAGCTGGACGGCCTCCTCTCGAACTGCGACTGGACCTGGACCACGAACGGCGTCAAGGGATGCGTCGTGCGCGGCCGGGGCGACTACGCCTCCGCCGCCATCTTCCTCCCCGTCGCCGGCTACAGCGTCGAGGAGAAGTGGTGGGGCAAGGGGACGACGGGCCACCTCTACGCGAGCGAGCCCTACACGGAGGGCCCCAACGCGGACTGCTCGTGGCGCCTCCATTTCGGCGCGAAAGGAATGGGCATGGACTACTGCTGGGACCGGCACATGGCGATGCCCGTCCGCCCGGTGCGGGAATAAGCCGACCCTCGCGGCGTCCGGGCGCGCCGCGCCCGGAGCCGCGACGGCCGAAGCTCGCCGCTTCGCGGCTCGGGGACGGACCCCGCCACGCCCAAAACCGACAAAACCAAGAAACCGAGGAACACCCCATGAAACAATCACTCGTCACTCGTCACTTGTCACTCGTCACTCCGCTGGCGGCATTCATCATTCTTCATTCTTCATTCAGCATTGCGGCGGCGGCCGCCGCCGCCCAGGAGGGCGTGCAGCTCTGGGAGGGCGGGCCGTTCTGGGCCGACCGGAACGTCGGCGCGGACGAGCCGTGGGAGGCCGGCCTGTATTTCTGGTGGGGCGACACGATCGGCTACAGGCGCGAGAACGACAAGTGGGCGGCGAGCGACGGCTCCACGAACGACTTCCGGTTCATCCTTGCCAACGCGCCCACCTTCCGGCTGAGCGCCGACGGGTTGACGGAAAAGGGATGGACCACGACGAACAACGTCCTCGCGCCAGCGTACGACGCGGCTCGCGCGAACTGGGGCGGCAAGTGGCGGATGCCGACGAAGCCGGAGCTGCTGGACCTCGCCTACAACAAGTGCGACTGGACGTTCCTGGAAACGAACGGAGTCAAGGCTGCCGTCGTCCGCGGCCGCGGCGACTACGCCTCCGCCTGCATCCTGCTCCCCCTCGACGGCTGGGCCGTCGACGGCCGGATGGAGCGCTGGAACAACCTGGGGCACCTGTGGGCGGGCGATCCGCGCACGGACGGACTCCGCGGTTCGTGGCGTCTCAAGTACGGGACACCCGGAAAGGTCGTGTTCTACCACTGGGACCGCTTCGTCGGGACGACCGTCCGTCCCGTCCGCGGCGATCCCGGGCCCTTCCCCGGACACGGGACCGAGATCTTCCAGGAGGACAAGGCGAACACGGTGAAGCCCGCCGGTCCCGCCTGCGCGCCCGAGGAGCTCTTCGTTCCCGCCGTCGGGGAGCCGGCCGCGCAGAAGGGCGTCCGGCTCTGGGAGGGCGGGCCGCTCTGGGCCGACCGGAACGTCGGCGCGGAAAAGCCGTCGGACGACGGCTGGTATTTCCCGTGGGGCGACACGATCGGCTACACGTACGATCCGGAGGCCAAGTGCTGGGTGGCGGTCGACGGCTCCGATCCGCGCCACGGGTTCGACGAAGCCCCGAAAAATGCGCCGACCTTCGGCAAGTCCCCCGCCACGCTACTGCGCGAGGGATTCACCACGGCGGAGGGCGCGCTCGCGCCGGAGCACGACGCGGCCCGCGCGAAATGGGGCGGAGCGTGGCGCATGCCGACGCGGCAGGAGCTCGACGACCTCTGCTACGACAAGTGCGACTGGACCTGGACCACGAACGGCGTCGCGGGGTACGTCGTTCGCGGCCGCGGCGACTACGCCGACGCCGCCATCTTCCTGCCCGCCGCCGGCCACGGGCTCGGGATCGTCCGGCGGGGCTACGGTTCGTCGGGCTGCCTCTGGGCGAGCGAGCCCTACGCGGACGGCCTGCCGGCGGACTGCACGTGGCGCCTCCGTTTCAGCTGGGAGAAACGGTCGCCCGAAATCGGAATGAACTACTGCTGGGACCGCTACATCGCCGCCCCCGTCCGCCCAGTGCGCGAGTAAGCCGCTCCTCGCGGCGTCCGGGCGCGTGCCACGCCAGAAACCGACAAGTGATGAATACTGATTGTGAACTTCAAGACTGGGTATTTGACATCCAAGAGAAATCGTCCGGTGTGTATGAGATATCTGGCAAACATGTCCTTGGTCCGTCATTGTCATTGACCGGTCCCGATATTGACGAACTGACCAGAAGGGCGCATGAAACAGCACGCTCATTATCTCATGCGATCAAGAAGAAAACCAAGAAACCGAGGAACGCCCCATGAAACAATCACTCGTCACTCGTCACTTGTCACTCGTCACTCCGCTGGCGGCATTCTTCATTCTGCATTCATCATTCTGCATTGCGGCGGCGGCCGAGGCCGCCGCCGAACAGGAGGGCGTGCAGCTCTGGGAGGGCGGCCCGTTCTGGGCCGACCGGAACGTCGGCGCGGAGGAGCCGTGGGAGGCCGGTTACTACTTCTGGTGGGGCGACACCGTCGGCTACAAGTGGGAGAACGGGAAGTGGGCGGCGAGCGACGGATCCACGAACGATTTCTCGTTCGCCAAGAAGGTCGACTACATCCCGACCTTCGGGATCTCCGCGGCCGAGGCGCGGCGGCAGGGGTGGACCACGGAGGAGAACCGGACGGCGCCCAAGCACGACGCGGCGCGCGTGCACTGGGGCGGCGAGTGGCGGATTCCGACGCGGCAGGAGCTGATCGACCTCAGCTACAACAAGTGCGACTGGATCAAGGCGGAGACGAACGGCGTCAAGGGATTCGTCGTCCGCGGCCGCGGCGACTACGCCAACGCGAGCATCTTCGTCCCCTTCGCCGGCTTCGCCAACTACAAGAAGCGGGACCTCTGGGGAAAATACGGCCATTTCTACGCAAGCGACCCGCGCATGGACCAGGTTCCCGGCATCTGGCGCCTCACCTACGGTTCGAACCGCTACGTGTTCTACCACTGGGACCGGTTCACGGGGATGAGCGTGCGACCGGTCCGCGGCGATCCCGGGCCCTTCGTCCGCCACGGCTACGCGGCCGGCATGGAAAACAAGGACGCCGAAATCAAGCCGTCCCGTCCGGGTTGCGCGCCCGAGGAGATCTTCGTCCCCGCCCCCGGCGAGCCGGCCGCGCAGAAGGGCGTCCGGCTCTGGGAGGGCGGGCCGCTCTGGGCCGACCGGAACGTCGGCGCGGAGAAGCCGTCCGACTACGGCTGGTTCTTCGCCTGGGGAAGCACCCGCGGCTACGTCTACGACTGGAAGATCCGGCACTGGGCGTCGGTCGACGGCACCGACCCGCGCGCCGGGTTCGACCAATCGCACGCGACGTCCTTCGGCAAGGACTCGGAGAACCTGCGGAACGAGGGGCTGACCACGGCGGACGACGTGCTGGCGCCGGAGCACGACGCGGCCCGCGCGAACTGGGGCGGGCCGTGGCGGATGCCGACGAAGCAGGAGATGGAGGACCTCCGCGACAAGTGCGACTGGACCTGGACCACGAACGGCGTCAAGGGTTTCGTCGTCCGCGGCCGGGACGACTACGCCGACGCCGCCATCTTCCTCCCCGCAACCGGCTTCGGCATCGAGGAGAAGTGGTGGGCCCGAGAATCGGGCGGCTACCTCTGGTCGAGCGGTCCCTACCTGGAAGGCCCCAATGCGGACTGCTCGTGGCGTCTCCACTTCACCTCGCGCGGCATCGGCACGGACTACTGCTGGGACCGCCACATCGGAACCCCCGCCCGTCCCGTCCGGGATTGATCCGTCCCTCGCGGCTCGGGCACAGACCCCGCCACGACAGAAACCTTCGAAACCAAGAAACCGCGGAACACCCCATGAGAAACACACTCGTCACTCGTCACCCGTCACTCGTCACTCCGCTGGCGGCATTCTGCATGCTGCATGCTGCATTCGGCATTGCCGCGGAGCCGCCCGCCGCCGCGCAGGAGGGCGTGCAGCTCTGGGAGGGCGGGCCGTTCTGGGCCGACCGGAACGTCGGCGCGGAGGAGCCGTGGGAGCCCGGCTACTACTTCTGGTGGGGCGACACCGTTGGCTACAAGCGCGAGAACGACGCCTGGGTGGCGAGCGACGGCTCCGGGTCAGACTCCTCGTTCCGCCACGGCGGCAACGCCCCCTACGCGAAGAACGCCGCCATGCTGCTCAAGGACGGCTGGATCACGACGAACAACGTCCTCGCGCCCGCGCACGACTCGGCCCGCGCGCACTGGGGCCGCGACTGGCGGATGCCGATGAAGCAGGAGCTGATGGACCTCGCCTACAACAAGTGCGACTGGGAGGCGGCGGTCTCGAACGGCGTCAAGGGGGCCGTCGTCCGCGGCCGGGGCGACTACGCCCATGCCTCCATCTTCCTCCCCCTCGACGGCTGGGGCGACCAGAACAAGCTGGACCGCTGGGAGCAGTTCGGCCACCTCTGGGCGAGCGACCCGCGCACGGACGGCATCCCCGGCTCGTGGCGCCTCAAGTACAGTTCGAAGTGGGGGACCGTGGACTACCACTGGGACCGCTACGTCGGGACGACCGTGCGTCCGGTCCGGGGCGATCCCGGGCCCTTCCCCGGCCACGGGATCGCCGCGGGCCAGGAAGGCAAGGAGAAGCCGATCAAGCCGACCGGCCCGGCCTGTCCGCCCGAGGAGCTCGCCGCCCTCCTCGAGGCGCCGGCCGAGCCGAAGGGCGTCCGGCTCTGGGAGGGCGGTCCCGTCTGGGCCGACCGGAACATCGGCGCGAAGTCGCCGGCGGAGCCCGGCTGGTATTTCTGGTGGGGCGACACCGTCGGCCACGTCCACATTCACCCTCCGAGGGCGGGGGAATCGTCGCCTCGCAGCCGCATGATGGCCTGGGTGGCGGTCGACGGCTCTTCCTCGAACGTGCTGTTCGACGTGGTCCCCATGGCGACCTACGGCCGGGACCCCGCCACGCTGCGGAGCGGCGGATGGATCGGGGAGGACGGAGTCCTTACGCCCGAGCACGACGCGGCCCGCGCGAACTGGGGCGACAACTGGCGCATGCCGACGCGGCAGGAGCTGGACGCCCTCTGCTACGACAAGTGCGACTGGACCTGGACGGACGCGGACGGCGTCAAGGGGTTCGTCGTCCGCGGCCGGGACGACTACGCCTCCGCCGCCATCTTCATCCCCGTCTCCGGCTACGGCGCCGGGAACGCGCGGGCCGAACCGGCGATGGGCTTCCTCTGGTCGAGTTCGGCGCACCTGGACGGCCCGCCGACGGACTGCTCGTGGCGCCTCGCGTTCGCCCAGCGCTTCGTCGGCACGGACTACTGCTGGGACCGCTGGGTCGCGGTGCCCGTCCGCCCGGTCCGCGAGTAAGCCGTTCACGCATCGACCATGACGCCTCCACTGCCCTTCCTCTGGGATCGCCTGACCGCCGACGACTTCGCGGACGCCGTCCGCGCGGCGGACGGCGTCGCGCTCCTCCCGCTCGGCTGCCTCGAAAAGCACGGCCGGCACCTTCCGCTCGGAACCGACATCTTGATCGCCTCCGAGCTCTGCCGCCGCGCCGCGTCGGTCGAGCCGGCGGTCGTCGTCCCGTGCCCGCCGTTCGGCCTCGTCTCCGAAGTCCGCAACGGTCCCGGCACGCTCGCGCTCCGCGCGGACACGCTCCTCGCCGTGCTGCGCGACCTCTGCGCCGACCTCTCGCGCAACGGGCTCGCGAAGATCGTGGTCGTGAACGGCCACGGCGGCAACCAGGAGCTCCTGCGCTACTTCCTGCGCGAGCGGCTCGAGGAGGGCGGCCCCTACGCGCTCTACCTCTTCCGCCCCGAATGGCGCGGCGACGAGGAGAAGCGCTACGCCGCGATGCTCGGGCGTGACGCGCTGCCGGAGTGCGGCCACGCCTGCATCCAGGAGACGCCGGAGGTGATGGCCATCGCGCCGGAGACCGTGCACATGGACCGCGTCGTCCCGGAGGAGACGCACCGCCTCGGGCGCCTCGCCGCGCTCCGCGAGTCGTTCGTCTCGACCTCCGTCGACTGGTACGCGGACTACCCCGCGCAAATCGCCGGCGACCCGACCGGCTCCACGCCGGAGCTCGGCGAGTGGCTCCTTTCGCTTCACGCGGAGAAGCTCGTCCGCGCCATCCGCGCCGTCCGCGCGGACACCGTCACGCCCGTCCTCCTCGCGGAATACCGCGCCCGCTCCCTCGATCCTCTCCGGAACTCCCGACCATGAGAAACGCACTCGCCCCTCTCTTCGCATTTTTCATTTTCCATTTTTCATTTTTCATTCCCGCGGCGGCGGCAGAGCCTCCGCCGCGCAGGCCGAAGGCGCTCGTGATCATGCTGGACGGCCTGCGCGCGGACGCCGTGGAGAACGTGGCGGGAGCGTCCAATCTGCGCATGCTGCGCGACGGCGCGTGGCGGCCGGAATACGGATGCGCGTGGTCGCTTACCGCGAACACGATCCTCGATGCGCCGACGATGAGCGGCCCGAACCACGTCTCCATCGCCTGCGGCGTCACGTCCGCGAAGCACCGCGTCCGCGGCAACCAGAAGAACGTATGCGACCACGGGAAGTGGCCGAGCTGGCTCGTGCGCCTCGCGGACGCTCGGCCGGAGGCGAAGACGCTCTTCGCCTTCGCGTGGGACTGGGACAAGGACCTCTCGCCCGATCCCCGTGTCGAGTTCGTCTACGGCAAGGACGAGGAGAACGCGAAGATGATGGCCGAGCGCCTGGCCGCCCCCGACGCCCCCGACGCCGTGCAGTGGTACATCGACGCGCCCGACCACGCCGGCCACCTTTCCGGCTTCTATCCCTACTCGGAGCGCTACACCAACACCGTGGCCCGCTTCGACAAGGCGATCGGCAAGGCGCTCGAGGCCATCGCCTCGCGCCCGACGTTCGACGACGAGGACTGGCTGGTCGTCGTCACGGCCGACCATGGCGGCTACCACAGGAACCACGGCCTGATGAACGGCCCCGCGACGACGATCCCGCTCCTCGTCGTCGGGCGCGACGTGGCGCGGGGCCGGATGTCCGGCACGCCGCACAACGTCGACGTCGCGCCCACGGTGCTCGCGCACTTCGGCATCGACGCCTCGGGCATGGACCTGGACGGTCGGATTATCGGCAAGGACCCGGCGGCGTCCGACCCCGCGCGTCCGCTCAAGGAGGGCCTCGCGGCCTATCTGCCGTTCGACGGCGGCGCGCTCGCGAACGCCGTCGCCGGCGGCCCGAAGGCCGTGGCGCTCGCGGACGTGCTGCAGGCGCATTTCGGCATCGGCGCCGCGAAGGGCGGCTTCGCCGGCGGCTATCTCCGCCTCGCGACGAACGCCGTGGGCGGCGTCCGCCTCGAGGGCTCCGAGAAACTCGAGTTCGAGAACGGCGGCGACTTCGCGCTCGCCCTCTGGGTGCGCATGGACGGACCGCAGGAAGGCGACCCCGCGTTCGCGGGCAACAAGGACTGGGAGCACGGCGAGAACCCCGGCGTCGTGCTGGCCGCCGAAAAGGGCGTCCTGTTCAACGCCGGCCTCGCCGGCGCCGGGCGGATCGACCTGAAGCCCTACGACATCGAGCCCGGCGCGTGGACGTTCTACGCCGTGACGCGCTCCGCCGACGGCGTGGTGCGCTTCTACCAGGGCGGGCCGGACGGCACCCTCTACTGGATGTCCGAGAACGCCGCCGAGATCGCGCTCGCCACAGGGATGCCGTTCTGCGTCGGCGCCGACGGCACCGGCGCCGGCCGGTTCCGGTTCGCGGGCGACATCGACGACTTCGCGCTCTGGACGCGCACCCTCTCGCACGAGGACGTCCGCAAAATCTACGAAGCCGGCCTCAAGGGCTCGCCCCTCGGCGACCTGCTCTGACGCCGGAACAACCCCTCGGAGACCGACCGACCATGAAAACAACGCCCCGCCTTCCGTCTTCCGCATTCTGCGTCGCGCTCGCCGCATTTTTCATTTTTCATTGTTCATTGTCCATTGCCGCAGCGGCGGAGTCCGCCGCGGAGGGCGTGCAGCTCTGGGAGGGCGGACCGTTCTGGGCCGACCGCAACGTCGGCGCCGAGGAGCCGTGGGAGTATGGCTATCACTTCTGGTGGGGCGACACGGTGGGCTCCAGGCGCGGGAAGCGCAACTGGGAGGCCAGCGACGGCTCCGATCCCCACGCCGACTTCATCTGGTTCACGAGGCGCACGCCGACATACGGCAAGGATCCGGACACCCTGCGGCGCGAGGGGTGGACCACGGAGGACGACGTCCTCGCGCCGGAGCACGACGCGGCCCGCGCGCAGTGGGGCGGGGACTGGCGTCTGCCGACGAGGCGGGAGCTGGAGGATCTCATCGACAAGTGCGACTGGACCTGGACGACCACGAACGACGTCAACGGATACGTGGTCAGCGGCCGGGGCGACTACGCCTCCGCGAGCTTCTTCGTCCCCGCCGCCGGCGCCGGCGTCGAGGAGAAGTGGTGGTGGCACGGGTCGGCGGGCTTCCTCTGGTCGGGCGAACCGGGCCTGGACGCGCCCGAGACGGATTTCGCGTGGTGCCTCGAGTTCGGCGTGCGCTCGGGCGGTCCGCCGAAGAAGAACAAGCTGGCCGTCAAGATGGACTGCAGCTGGGAGCGGCGCCTGGGCCGGTCGGTCCGTCCGGTCCGCGGAGTCCCCGCCCTGCCGACGCGGCCCGCGCCGCCCCCGGCCGTCGCCGAAGACGACGATGGCGCCGCTGCTGAGCCCGCGACGAACGGGCGCTCGGGCGTCCGGCTCTGGGAGGGCGGCCCGCTCTGGGCCGACCGGAACGTCGGGGCGGACGAGCCGTGGGGGTCGGGCTTCTATTTCTGGTGGGGCGACACCGTCGGATACAAGCTCGAGAACGATCGCTGGGTGGCGGGCGACGGCTCCGGTTCGCTTCTGGAGTACAGCCTCTGGGGGACGAACGTGCCGACGGCCAAGAAAAGCCGCGGCGCGCTGCGGGAGGAAGGATGGACCACGAACGTCTCGATGCGGGTCGGGGGGGCGACCGTGCCGAACACCGTGCTCGCGCCCGCCTACGACGCGGCCCGGGCGCACTGGGGCGGCGACTGGCGGATGCCGACGAAGCAGGAGCTGCTCGACCTCTGCTACAACAAGTGCGAGTGGACCTGGACGACCACGAACGGCGTCGAGGGGGCGATCGTCCGCGGACGGGGTGACTACGCCTCGTCCGCCATCTTCCTTCCCGCCACCGGCTGGAGCATGGAGAAATGGGAATTCAGGGGATGGGGCTTCTTCTGGGCGAGCGATCCGCGCACGGACGGCATGCCCGGATCGTGGCGCCTCAAGTTCGCCCGGGCCGGCAAAAACGGATCCAACGTCGAAAAATGCGTGGGCTATCACTGGGACCGGGTCGTCGCGGTGCCCGTGCGGCCCGTATGCGGCGGCGGAGTCGTGCCGATCGAACCCGCGCCCGCCGAACCCGCGCCGGTCAAAGCCACGCCGGTCAAAACCCCAGCGGCCGAAACTGCGCCGGCCAAAGCCGCTTCCGCCGAAACTGCACCCGCAGAAGCCGTGCCGGCGGCGCCGGCGCCGCGCATGGAGTTCGGCCCCGACGGCACGTTCGCCATCCTGCACGTCACGGACGTCCAGGTGCGCCAGCCGGTCGGCGGTCGCGCCGCCCGCGCGATGCGCGAGGCGATCGCGGCGACGAAGCCGCAGCTGGTCGTCGTCACCGGCGACAACGTCTACCGGTGCAACGGCCGCGAGGAGTTTCCGAAACTGATGGGGCCGATGGTCGAGATCTTCAAGGAGGCGGGCGTCCCGTTCTGCGTCACCTTCGGCAACCACGATTCGGAGGACGAGAGCGGAGACCGCTTCACGCGCGAGGAGCAGTACGACTGGTTCAAGGAGCAGGGCGGCGCGCTCTACGTCGACTACGACGTCCCGGGGCTGACCGGCGCCGGCAGCGGAGCGATCGAGCTGGCCGATCCGAAGTCCGGCAGGCCCTGCTTCCGGATCTTCGTCATGGACTGCTGCCCGTCCGGCGGGTGGGACAATTGCCGGACCGACCAGATCGCCTGGTACGAGCGCGTCGCGGCCGACGGCCTCCCGCACCTCTGGTTCCAACACGTCATCGTCCCGGACGTGTTCGACAACGGACTCTTCCGCGAAGCCAAAGAGGGCGAGAAGGGCGTCGAGATGAAGCTCGGCGGCCGCAAGGTCCGCGCCGTGCCCGCCGACGGCGTCGTCGGCGAGCTCAAGGAAGTCCCGCACGCGACCAAGATGCGGGACTACCGCGACGCCAGGCACACGCACGAGGGCCGCACGCTCTACGACGCCTGGCGCGCCAACGGGCACATGGTCGGCGCCTACTTCGGCCACGACCACATGAACTCCTTCGACGGCGTCGACGCGAACGGCATCCGCCTCGCCACGACGAAGGCGGTCACGACGACGTCCTACAACGACGGCGACCCGGGCGTGCGGCTGATCGTCGTCCACCCCGACGGCTCGTTCGAGACGGAGATCGGCACCCTGGACCATCCCTTCCCCGTCCCCGACGACGGCACGCCCTACCGCCCCGCCGCGCCGCAGCCGCTTCCGCGCGCCGGCGGCGCCCCGGAAACCAATAGCCTAGAATCCTAGAAACCTAGGAACCTAGAATCCTAGAAACCAAACGCCCGACCATGAAAACCCCGAGCGCCCTTGCGGCATTCTCATTGTGCATTGTGCATTCCGCATTGTGCATTGCGGCGGCGGCCGAGGCCGCCGCCGCGGACCCCGTCGACCTCAAGCCGCTCGCGCTGGAGTGCTATGGCCTGCGCGGCGCGGCGGCGCTGAACTCCAACACCGTCGTGGCCGTCGTCGGCGCGTCCTGCAACGGCAACAGCGGCGAGGCGAAGGCCTGGCGCATCCTGAGCGAGGAGGATCCCGCGTATCCCTACGCGGCGTTCGTCCGGCCGAAGGCGGCCAAGGCCCTGCCCATCGACACGGAGTTCGAGCTGCCGAAGAACTTCGGCGCGCCGGGCGCGGGGCATCTCCCGCTCAAGCGCCACCTCGTCGTCCTCACGCTCCCCGAGCCGCTCAAGCCCGGCGCGCGCTACGGCCTCGTGATGGGGCTCGACGCGCTCGCCACGGGGGGCCGGTGCGGCTGCTATTTCTCGTGGGACGGAACGAACCGCCCGACCGACGAGCCGGAAACCGTTCGCGTCCCGGCGGACGACCTCGCGCCGCGCCTGGTCGGCCTCCGCCGGGCGTCGCCGCTCGGCGACGGCAAGATTCTTCTGGAGTTCGGCGCGTCGTTCTCCTCCTCCGCCTGGCGCAACACGGACCAGTGGGACATCCGCGTGAACGACCGGCCCGTCGAGCCCGCGGCGTTCGGCCGCCGCTCCCTGATCGACGTCTATCTGCCGGGCGGGTGGCCCTACCGGGCGTTCCTGCAGCACGACGTCGTGGTCGACATCGGAACGGAGCTCAGGAAGGGCGATCGCGTCACGGTCGCCGTCGGCGAGAAGATCTGCGCTGGCGAGCGCGAGGCCTCGTTCGTCTTCGATCCGTCGAAGACGGTCTCCCGCGCGATCAAGGCCAACCAGGTCGGCTACCTGCCGGACGGTCCCAAGGTCGCCTACCTCGGCTTCTGGCTCGCCTCGTTCCCGGAGGCGCCCAAGGTCGTCGCCCCCTCCGCCTCCGGCCCCGCCTCGGACTCCGACTTCGACTACTCCACGCCGCCCACCGCGAAAGAAGTCTACTTCATTGAACCTCCTCCGGCGGAGGAGGAAGCGGAACCCGAAGAGCTCGCATCCGACACCGACGAACCACCCAACCACCTAACCACCCAACCACCCAACCAGTACGAGGCGCTCGCCCCCTACGCCCTCCGCTTCCGCGAGCCGCCCGCGTTCGAGGTCGTCCGCGAAAAGGACGGCAAGGCGGTCTTCCGCGGAACGGCGAAGCTGACGCACAACGGCCTTCTCCCGGACGGCGAGTGGGAGCACAACCACTCCGCCGAGAACGTCTACGAGCTCGACTTCTCGGACTTCGCCGAGCCGGGCCGCTACTACCTGCGCGTGCCGGGCGTCGGGCGGTCGATCGCGTTCGACGTCGCCGCGGACGTCTACCTGCGCGCGTTCCGCGTCCAGGCGGCGGGCGTCTACGCGCAGCGGTGCGGCTTCGAGCTCGCGCCCGACCACGCGCCCGGCTGGCGCCGCATCGCGTGCCACACCAACGGCGTCGTGCTCACGACGGTGAAGATGTGGGAACGGGGCTCCGGCATGGGGGCTCTCAAGGACAACCAGGTGTTCGTCCCGAACCCCGCCTACCCGGCCATTGCGGCGGCGCAGGCGACGATCCTGGCCGACCCCGCGCTCGCGGCCCGCTTCCCGCTCGACGGCGCCGCCACGAACGCGGTGGCGGGGTCGCCCGTCGCGCTCGCCCCGCTCGCGGAGGAAAAGCCCGGCGGGACGTTCGTCGACGACGCGAAGCTCGGCACGACGGTCTTCCGCACCGGGCGCAAGAACAACGGGCTCGGCGGGACGTTCGCCGTCGATCCGACGAACGGCGCGACGGCGGTCTTCTGGTTCCGGCGCGACGACCCGGACGGCAACAAGTATTCCGGCGACCTGCTGCGCCTCGGACCGGCGCGCCTCGAGGTCGGTTGGGGCGTCGTCTCGCTCGGCCGGAACTGGCAGCGGCTCGGCGACGGCAAGTGGCGCCAGCTCGCGGTCCGGATCGGCCCGGCGGACGAAAAGGGCGCCGCGGAGGCGGAGCTGTTCGAGAACGGCCGGTTCGTCTCGTCGCAGACGTGCCGCCCGCCGCGCGACGGCGCCGTCCCGACGGACCTCGTCGTGGGCCGCGTGCACGACGACGGGGCCGCCGGCTGCCACTACCGCGACCTGCGCCTCTTCTCCCGCGCGCTCTCGGACGAGGAGCTCGCGACGCTCGCCGCCGACGTCCCGCCCCGCATCCCGAAGACCGTCCCGCTGCGCGGCGGCCACCACGACGCCGGCGACTACAACCCGCGCTGCCACATCGAGGTCGCCCAGCGGCTCCTCTCCGCGTGGGAGCTCGCGCCGAAGAAGTTCGCGGACGGCCAGCTCGACATCCCCGAGGCCGGCAACGGCCTGCCCGACATCGTCGACGAGGCGCTCTGGGCCTTGAACCCCTGGCTCTCGCTCCAGGAGGAGGACGGCGGCGTCCGCGACGGAACCGAGTCGCAGGGCGACCCCGGCTTCGCGCAGACCGTCGAGCTCGACACGACCGGCGACTACGCCTACGAGAAGAGCAGCAAGGCGTCGTTCGTCTTCGCCGGCGCGTTCGCGCAGGCCTCGCGCGTCCTCGCCGCGTGCGGACGCAAGGAGCGCGCCGCCGACTTTCTCGCGCGCGCCCGCCGCGCCTACGACTGGGGCGTCGCCAACGTGCCGGAGGGTCTCAAGAGCCTCGGCCAGTACGCCACGTATTGCATGACCTCGCGCGCCTACGCGGCGGCGGAGCTCCTGCACGCGACGGGCGAGAAGAAATACCTCGACGACTTCCGCGCGTGTTCGCCGTGGGGCGTCTATCCGGACGCGCCCCTCCGCGAGGACAAGCGCGGCCACTACGAAGCGGACCTCGCCGCCTACGCCTTCGCCCGCGACCCGGCGAACGAGACGCGCGACCCCGCGCTCTGGGCGAGCGTCAAGGCCGCCATCGTGCGCGAGGCGGACTACTACATCGAGGGGTCGGACCGGATGGCCTACAAGTTCGTCCGCCATCCGGGCGCCCCGATCGTCTGGGGCATCGGCGCCTACGGCAACTTCCTGCCGCCCGTCGTCAACGCCTGGTTCCTCACGGGCGACGCCAAATACCGGGACTGGACGATCCGCACGTGCGACAACATGCTCGGCGCGAACCCGATGGGGCTCTCGTGGATCGTCGGGCTCGGCGAGCGCTGCAACCGCGCGGTCTTCCACAACAGCCGGTTCCGGCCGGAGGGGGTGGTCGTCGACGGCATGCACGGCGAAGGCCCGAACGTCCACGGCAACGGCTACCACTACAAGGAGACCGTGTATCCGAAGCACCGGAGCGGCTTCGCGATCCTCCACCACTACTCCGACAACACCTACTCCCTCCCGATGACCGAGGGCCTCGTCATCCACCAGGCCCTCGACATGGCCGTCCTCGGGCTTCTCCTCCCCGACGCGCCCTAGCCGGCGACGAGCTCCGTCTCGAACGAGCCGTCCGGGCGGAGGTCGAAGGCGCGCAGAAACGGCGCGCCGGCGCTCAGCTCCCCCGTCGTGAAGGACTTCGTCATGCCGAGGCGGATTCCGTTCGCGTCGGTCCCGTCGAACGAGTTGTAGTGGTCGTGCCCGAAGAACGCCCCGCGCAGGTTGCCCGCGCGGAGCCAGCTTTCGTAGAGCGTCCGCCCTCCGGCCGTGTGCACCGCATCGCGGTAGGCCTCCCACGGCGGCGGGCACGTCGGGCGGTTCAGTTCGCCGCGGACGCCCGGCGCGGGCCGGAGGCGCGCCGTGCGGCCGCGGAACGGCATCTCGACGCCGGGTTCGTCCGGCCCCGCCTCGACGAAGAGCCCGGTGTCGTTGGCGTCGGGCACGACGACGTGCTGGAACCACAGGCAGGGCGTCGTCCCGGACACGCGCTCGTACCAGGCGATCTGGCGGGCGCGGCAGCCGTCCCAGCCCCACTTCCACGGCACGTCGAGCTTCGCGCCCGTCTCCGGGTCCTTGTGCGAGTAGGCGCCGGAATCCATGACGAAGAGGTTGACGGCGCTCCCCGCCTCGCCCGGGCGGCGGATGCGGACCATGCCGCTCCCGGCGCCCTCGAGCCCCGGCACGTCGTGGTCGACGAACAGCTCCCCCAGCCAGTCGCGGTAGAGGGCGTACTGCTCCCGGCGCGTCCAGAACTCCGGGCCGAAGAACTCCGAGTCGTGGTTGCCGAACGTGAGGCAGACCGGGACGCGCGCCGCGCGGACCGTCTCGACGAAGGGGGCCATCCGCGCCTCGAAGTCGCCCTTGCGGTTGCCGTAGAACGTGAGGTCGCCCGTCACGACGAGGAGCGACGGCCGGCGCGCGGCAATCTCCGCGCGAAGAAAATCCCAGACGCGCGGATCGGTCTTCCCCTCCTCGTGCAGGTCCGTGAGGTGGAAAAACCGGAACGCGCCGTCGGCGCCGAACTCGAAGTCGGGTTTCACGCTATCGCAGGATGAGGAGCGTCGCCGGGGAATACAGCGGCGGGAGGGCGCCGATCCAGAGCGGCCATTCGCCGTTCCCGCCGCGCCAGCCCGCCGTGCCGAGGTCGCCGGGGCCGCGACGCGACCGCGGCCGCGCGAAGTCCGGGTGGAACGGGTCGTCCAGGTTGACGAACTCGGGCTCCTCCGCCGCGCGGACCGCGTCCTCGGGGACGGGCTTGCCGACCGACTCGAAGACGTTCGTCACCGACTGCGCCGTCGCGGCGTCGAGCGCGAACACGTCCGAGATCTCCAGCCCCGCCGTGATGTCGTAGGTCCAGCCCTCGATCTCCAGGGCCGCGGCCGAGCCGCCGTTGAACGCGCCCGCCCGGAGCGCGTTGTTGCGGTAGAGGGATCCGGGCCGGAACATCGTCGGATGCTTGTTGTCGCCATTGATCTTTCCGCCGGCGTTCTCGACGATGTTCGTCGATTCCGGGGCCAGGAGGAGGATGTTGTCGAAGACCGACGCGGTGATGAGCGATGCGTTGTAGCTGAGCGCGGTGGCGGAGACCAGAGCCCGGTACCCGACGACGGTGTTGTGGTGGATGGAGACGCCGCCGGCCCCGTTCCATCCCTCGCGCGATTTCTCGAGGATCGCGCCCGGCGGAGAGCCGGCGATGTTCACGAACCGATTGTAGGCGATTTCCCCCGTGTCCGGCCCCGTGTAGCTCGCTCGAAGGATGCCCGAGGCCGCGGCGGTCCTGGCCGCGAACACGGTGTTGGAGACGAACGTCAGCTTGCTGCAGCCGTAGATGGGGTTGCTCCAGACGTTCGGAACGTCGATCACGGCGGCACAGTTCGTGAACAGGCATCCGACGACGGTGCCCTGGCCGCGGGGCGTGATCAGGTAGTAGTCGCGGCCGAGGTTGTTGTCGGTCATCCGGCAGTTGAAGAAGCGGCACCCCTCGACGAGCAGGTTCGTGGCGTTCGCCTGGTAGCACCAGATGACGGGGGTGGTCCCTGAGGAGGCGTAGGATGAACCCGCGGTCTGGACGAACTCGCAGCCGGAGAGCGTGAGAAACGGCGCGTCCGTCCATACGAGCGAGGACCCTCCGTTCTTATCCCGTCCGAGGGAGTACTGCCCCCATTCGAACCGGAAACCCTCGATCGTGACGTGCTCCGCCGCGTTGCTGATCACGTTCACGTTGTCGGAGTTTCCGGCGTTCCGCCAGTCGCGCGTGTACTCGGCCGCCACGGCCATCTTCGCAGGCCCCTCGCCGCCGAACGAGCGGAGGGCGAGGCCCTCCTTCGAGGCGGGGATCGACAGCGCCTCGGCCGCGTTCGTCACGTCGTAGGCGCGGTCCGGGCCACCGCGCACCCAGATTGTGCCGTGGGCGCCGGCATGGGCGATCCCCTCGCGGAGCGTCCGGAAGGCGGTCGCGGGCGTGGCGCCGTCGCCGCCCGGCGCCGCGAGCGAGTCGACGTAGACGGCGCGCCGCGTGGACGCGGCGCCGAGCGAGACGAAGGATTCGGCCCCCCAGCCGTTGACGAGGCGGACGCGCAGATGGTAGCGGGTGGCGGGCGCGAGTCCGGAAACGGACAGCGCGACGGGAACGCCGAGGGGCGCGGCCTCTTCGCCGGACACGGCCGCAAGCGTCGCGAACGACTCGTCCGCCGATGCTTCGAGCCGCATTCTCGCGGACGTCGCCCCCGCGCCGAAGTCCGTCACGGCGGCCTCGGCGACGAACCCCTCCGCCTGCCATTCCCGGAGCGTCGCCGTCCCCGACGGGGCGCCGGACTCGACTTCGTCCGGAACGGCGCGGAAGACCGGGCCCGCCGTTCGGACGCCGAGCGTGTTCTCGGCGTAGACCCGGACGAAGCGCTCTTCGCCGGCGGGGAGGCCGCGGACGACGAACGAGGCGTCCGCGCCCGCAGCGAGCGCCTCGTGCGCGACGGCGTCCGGCGCCGTCTCGAGCGCCGCCGCGGTCGGGGCGACGCGGTAGAGCACGC
>JAFPUX010000603.1 GCA_017413145.1 Kiritimatiellia bacterium
CGCCGCGATCGCGGTGACGCGTCCCGGCGCGGCGCCGTCCGTTCCGGCGGCCGCCGAGGTCGACGCGTTCCTGGCGTCCCGTCCGGACGGGGCCTGAAAACGGCGCGGAATCCGCGGAGCCGGATCAGGCCTGCTTGAGGAGCCCGTCGCGGAAGCGCTTGCCCGGCTTGAAGCGGACGGCGCGGCGGCCCGGGACCACGTAGGTCTGGGTCGGGTTCTTCGGGTTGCGGCCGATGCGGGACTTGTGCATCGTCGTCGTGAAGACGCCGAAGTCGCGGAATTCGCAGTGCTTGCCGGCGACGAGGGCGTCGGCGATCGCGTCGAGCATCGCGTTCACGGCGTCGAGCGCGTACGAGTGGGTGAGTCCGACCTTCTTGTTGAGGATCTGGACGAGGTCCTGTTTGGTCAGGGCGTCGGGGTTCTTCTTGGACATGGTTGTGCTCCTGTTCGTTGATGGTATCGTTTCGGGGCCGTCAGAGCCGGGCGTTTCCTTGTTTTCTTTTGCGATTGTCGGATGGGGATCAGTTCGCCGCGAGGAGTTCGCTGATCTTCGCGGGGGCGTCGGCGAGCGGGACGAGGGCGGTTTCGCCCGTCTTGCGGAGGCGGATTTCGACGCCGCCCTTTTCGAGCGAGCGCGCGCCGACCGTGACGCGGACGGTGCAGCCGATCAGGTCCGCGTCCTTGAACTTGATGCCGGGGCGTTCGTCGCGGTCGTCGACGAGCACGTCGACGCCGGCGGCCTCGAGCTTCGACTCCAGCTCGTCCACGGCGGCGACGCACGCGTCGCTCTTGGCGTCGAGCTGCAGCAGCGCGACCTGGCAGGGCGAGACGGACGCGGGCCAGACGATGCCGTCCTTGTCGTTGTTCTGCTCGGCGATGGCCTGCACGGTGCGCGAGACGCCGATGCCGTAGCAGCCCATGACGGGCGTGACGGACTGCTTGTTGGAGTCGAGCACCGTGAAGCCCATGGCCTTCGTGTATTTGAGGCCGAGCTTGAAGACGTGGCCGACTTCGATGCCGCGCGCGAGCTCGAGCGGCGCGCCGCAATGCGGGCAGCGGTCGCCCGCGACGACGGTCGCGAGGTCCGCCCACGCGGCGATCTTCACGTCCGGGTCGTCCACCAGGTTGCAGTGCGCGACGTGGAAGCCTTCCTCGCCGGCGCCGACCGCGACGTCGCGCGCCTCCTTGAGGCCGTTGTCGGCGTAGACGGGGATCGACACGCCGATCGGGCCGATCGAGCCGAACGGGCCGGCGGCCTTCGCGGTCGTCTCGGGATCGGCCATTTCGATTTCGCCGCAACCGAGCAGGCGGCGCAGCTTCGGTTCGCAGAGATCGGCGTTGCCGCGGACGAGCACCATGACGGGCTTGCCGTCGGCGAGGTAGACGAGGGACTTGACGACCTGGTCGCTCGGGATGCCGAGCGCGGCGGCCGCCTCGTCGACCGTGTGCGCGCCGGGCGTGGCGACCTTGGCGCGCGGGGCGGCGGAAGGCGTCGACCAGTCGCAGGGCGGGGCCTGGCGCTCGGCGCGTTCCTGGTTGGCGGCGTAGCGGCAGGCGGGGCAGTGCAGGATGCCGTCCTCGCCCGACGGCGCGAGAACCATGAACTCGTGCGAGTGGTTGCCGCCGATCGCGCCGGTGTCGGCCTCCACCGGATGCGCGTCCAGGCCGCAGCGCTTGAAGATGCGGAGATACGCGTCGTACATCTTCTGGTAGGAAACGTCCGCGTCCTCCGACGTGAGGTCGAAGGAGTAGGCGTCCTTCATCACGAACTCCTTGCAGCGCATGAGGCCGAAGCGCGGACGGATCTCGTCGCGGAACTTCGTCTGGATCTGGTAGACCGTGGCGGGGAGCTGGCGGTAGCTGCTGGCGAGCGTGCGCAGGTAGTCGGTGGCGACCTCCTCGTGCGTGGGCCCCAGGACCATCGTCTGCTCGTTGCGGTCCTTGAGGCGGAACATGGACTTCCCCATGATGCCGGCGCGGCCGGACTCCTCCCAGAGCTCGATCGGCTGCAGCGCGGTGAAGAGCACTTCGCACGCGCCCGCGCGGTCCATCTCCTCGCGGACGATCTGCTCGACCTTGTGCAGCACGCGGATGCCGAGCGGCGAGTAGGAGTAGAGGCCGCCGGAGAGCTTGACGAGAAGCCCGGCGCGCATCATCAGCTTGTGGGAAACGATCTCCGCGTCCTTGGGGTCTTCGCGGAGGGTGGACAGGAGGGTGTGGGACCAGCGCATGGAGGAAAACGTTTCAAATTGCGGGAACGGGCGGATATTAAAGCAGTTTCCGCGCGCCAACGCAAGCGCAAACTCCGCCCGCGCGCAACCGGCGGACCGCGGGAGGTGTTTTGCGCTTCCAACGGCCGTCCGTTTGTGGTAGAATCACCGCCCGACGCGCGCCGCGGCGCGGCCGCGCGCCGCCTCTCCCTCCCTCCTTTCCGACCATGGCGACCACGCATTCCCTCGAAACCATCCGTTCCGCCTTCGACGCCTTCTTTCCGGGCGCGCCCGTGCTGCGCGTGGCCCAGAACCTCGGCGGGCACATCAACCAGACCTATTTCGTCGAGACGACACGCCGCAAGGACGGCTGCCGCCTCTTCGTCCTGCAGTGCCTGAACAAGCACGTGTTCCCCGACGTGCTCGGCCTCATGGACAACGTGATGCGCATCTCGGAGCACCTCGAGAAAAAGAGCCTCGCCGACCCGGCCGCCGACCGCAAGCGCGACCACCTGCACTACTTGCACACGGCGGACGGCCGCCTCGGCGTGGACGCGGCCGCCGGCTTCTGGCGCCTTTACCGTTTCATCCCGCACGCCGAGGGCCGCCTCCAGGCCGAGTCGCCCGCCGAGGCGCGCGCGGCCGCGGCCGCGTTCGGCCGTTTCCAGGCGCTGCTCGCGGACATGCCGCCGCCCCGCCTCGTCGAGACGATTCCCGCTTTCCACGACACGCGCCGCCGCTACGAGGCGCTCGAGTGCGCGTTCATCGAGAACCGCGCCGGCCGAGCGGACGAGCCGGAGGCGCGCGAGCTGCTCGACGGCTTCCGCGCGTTGCGGCCGCTGGCGCTCTCGGTGCAGGAAAGCTTCGAACGCGGCGAGATGCCCGAGCGCATCACGCACAACGACGCGAAGTATTCGAACATCCTCGTCGACCCGGACGACGGGCATCCCGTCTGCGTGATCGACCTGGACACGTGCATGCCCGGCCTCTCGCTGCACGACTTCGGCGACCTCATGCGCTCGATGTGCGCCGAAGCGCCCGAGGACGAACCGGACGTTTCGAAGATCCGGGCCCGCCCCGAGATGTACGAGGCGCTCGCGGACGGCTTCCTCGCCGAGGCCGGCGGCGTCCTCACGCCCGCCGAGAAGCGGCTCCTGCCGAACGGCGGCGCGGTCATGACGCTCGAAGTCGGCGTCCGCTTCCTCACGGACTACGTCGAAGGCGACCACTATTTCCGCGTGGCCCAACCCCGCCACAACCTCATCCGCGCCCGTTCGCAGCTCGCGCTTGCGCGCTCGATGGCCGCCGTGCTTCCGATGGGCTAGCCGATGGACCAGAGCTTCCTCCGCCCCGACCTGCTTCCGGTCACCGTTCCCGCGCCGGCGCTGTGGGCGTTCGCGCTGTTCGCGGTCTTCGTCTGGGCGGGGGCGCACCAGGTCGTGAAGAAGCGCTTCCGCGACCTGCGCGTGCGGCTCGGCATCCTGATCCCGGTCGGCACGGTCGCGTCGTGGACGGTCCTCCAGCTGCTCGGCCGCTACCTTTTCTTCGCGGGGCGCTGGCACGTCCTGTTCGCGTCGCTCGTCGCGGGCGGCTCGCTGGAGCTCGTTTCCTGGCTCTACCAGCGCGAGGCCTCGCGCATCGCGTCGCGCCGGATCCGCCGGATCGTCGTGGCTTGCCGCATGGCGGCGATCGCGCTCCTGGTCTTCGTGATCATGCAGCCGGAGCTCGTGGGCGAGAAGGAGCGCACGATCAAGCGCCGCGTGGTGGTGCTGCTCGACGATTCGGCGTCGATGCACTTCCGCGACAAGTACTGGACGGACGAGGAGCGCCTCGACATGGCCGCCGCGCTCGGCGTGCTGGAGGTCTCGAAGGAAGATTCGCTCGAAACGCTGCCGTCGGACCTGGCGGCGCTGCAGGGCGAGCTGGCCGCGGTCCGCGACGCCGCGGCGAAGGGCCCAGCCGCGGTCGACGGGCCGTCGCTGGAGGCGCTCGCGAAGAAGGCGCGCGATTTGGCGGACGGCGCGGCCGCGGCGATGGACCGGCTCCAGCCGAAACTCGACGCGAAGGTCCACGGCGAAGTCGCCCGCGCGTTGCCGGCGCGCGCCGAATTCATCCGCAAGACTCTCCTGCCGCAGCTCGACGCGCTGCTCGCGACCGTGAAGGACGGCCGTGCGCCGGACGCGAACACCGTCCGCGCGCTCGGTCCCGCGACCGATTCGCTCGCCAACCTCGCCGCGGGCGCCGAGGCGGTGCGCCCCGCCGGCGCGCTCGCGATTTTCGACACGATGGGCGCGGACGACCGCGCGCGCGTACTCGCCGCGTCGGAC
>JAFPUX010000071.1 GCA_017413145.1 Kiritimatiellia bacterium
CTGCGCCACGGCGACCCCGCCGGCGCGAAGTGGAAGCCCGCCGAGGTCGACGTCTCGATCCGCCAGGACACGCACTGGTTCCACCGCGACGGCGACGCGCCCATCCCGCTCGACTGGCTCGTCCGCATCTGGAAGGACGGCGTCGGGCGCGGCGCGGGCTTCATCCTCAACCTCCCGCCGACGCGCGAGGGGCTCATTTCGGACGCCGACGCCGCGCGCCTCCGCGAGCTGCGCGCCGAGACGGACAAACTCCTCGGCCCGACGCTCGCCGAGGCGCAGATCGGCCCGTGCGGCGGCATCGCGCTCGCGCTGCCCGAAGGGCGCGTCGCGCGCGGCACGTGGATCGAGGAGGACATCCGCCAGGGGCAGCGCGTCGCCGCGTTCGCCGTGCAGCACCGCCCCGCGGGCGCGGAAGGCTGGACGACCGTCGCCTCCGGCGAGACGATCGGCCGCCGCCGCTACCTCGACCTCCCGCCGCTCCCGGCCGGCGCGCTCCGCCTGCGGATCGAGCGCTCGCTCGACGAACCCCGCATCGCCTCCTTCCGCGCGGTGTTTAATCGGCGTTGCCGCGCGACGGCGATTCGTGTAGAATCCGCATCCATGAACACGACCATTCGCGAACCCGCCCGCGATCTTCCCGTCTCCGCGTCGGCCGACGTCGTCGTCGCCGGCGGCGGCATCGCCGGTTGCGCCGCCGCCCTCGCCGCGGCGCGCGCCGGCGCCTCGACGCTGCTCCTCGAGAACACCTGCACGCTCGGCGGCCTCGCGACCGCCGGCAACGTGACGATCTACCTGCCGATCGACGACGGCCGCGGCCGCGTCGTGCTGGGCGGCATCGCGCGCGAGCTCTTCGACCTTTCGGTCGCGGACCTGAAGAACCCCGCCCCCGTCGCCGGGTTCCGTCCGCCGCCGCCCGTCTGGCTCGACCCGGCCGCGACGCCCGAGACGCGCGCCGCCGGCCCGCGCTTCGAGACCGGCTTCAACCCGGACGGCTACGCGCTCGCGCTGGAAGAGCTGCTTCTCCGCGAAGGCGTCCGCATCCTCTACGACACGCGCGTCTGCGCCGTCGTCCGCGACGGCGACCGCATCGCGCACCTCGCCGTCGAGAACAAGTCCGGGCGCACCGCGGTCGCGTGCGGCGCCGTCGTCGACGCGACCGGCGACGCGGACGTCTGCTTCCTCGCGGGCGAGCCGACCGTCTCGATCGACGTGAACGTCCCGGGCGGCTGGTACTACACGCTCCAGGACGGCGGCAAGCTGTGGCTCCACACCTCGTCGCACGCGTTCGACAAGGACGCGGGCAAGGGCAACGGCGCCGAGGGCCCGTTCTTCCGCGGCGACGACGGCGAACACGCAACGGCGCAGGTCCTCTCGACGCGCGAGATGATCCGCCGGGACCTGGAGAAGCTCCGCGCCGAACATCCGGACGAGGACTTCCAGCCGTTCAAGATCCCGACGATCCCGTGCTTCCGGATGACGCGACGCCTCGCCGGCGCGTACGAGCTGCGCGACGAGGACATGCACCGCTGGTTCGACGACGCCGTCTGCCTCGCGCCCGACTGGCGCCGCCGCGGGCCGGTGTGGGCGGTCCCGTGGCGCTGCCTCGCCGCGACGCGCACGGCGAACCTCGCCGCGTGC
>JAFPUX010000072.1 GCA_017413145.1 Kiritimatiellia bacterium
CGTCGGCACGGCGGACGGCGCGGCCGTCGGCGCAACGGACCCCGCCGCGCTCGCGGGGCGGGCCGACCGCGGGGCGTTCCTCGACGACGGCGACCTCGCGCTGCTCGAGCCCGGCTCGTTCGAGGTCCGCTCGCTCGCCGGCGAGCCGGTCGTGCGCGAGGCCGCGCCGCTGGACTTCGACCCGGCCGCCGTGGAGAAGGGCGGCTACGAGCACTTCATGCTCAAGGAGATCTTCGAGCAGCCCGAGGCGCTCGAGAACTGCCTGCGCGGGCGGCTCCTGCCGGACGAGGGCACGGCGAAGCTCTCCGGGCTCCGCCTCGGCCCGCGCGAGATCGCCGCGCTCTCGAACGTCGTCCTGACGGCCTGCGGCACCTCGTACTACGCCGGGCTGCACGGCGCCTACGCCTTCGAGCAGTTCGCCGGCATCCCGGCCCGGATCGAGCAGGCCGCCGAGTTCCGCTACCGCAACCCGATCGTCGCGCCGGACACGGCGCTCGTCTCGCTCTCTCAGTCGGGCGAGACGGCGGACACGCTCGCCGCGGTGCGCGAGGCCAAGCGCAAGGGCGCGCTCGTGCTCTCCGTCTGCAACGCGGTCGGCTCCACAATCGCGCGCGAGGCGGGGCGCGGCGTCTACCTGCACGCGGGCCCCGAGATCGGCGTCGCCTCGACCAAGGCGTTCCTCTGCCAGGTCGCCGCGCTCGAGATGATGGCGCTGCTCTTCGGCCGCACGCGGCGCCTCTCGGGCGCGGAGGGCGCGGCGATCGTGCGCGCCCTCGCCTCGCTGCCGGATCTCGTCCGCGCGGTCCTCGCGCGCAACGACGCCATCGCCCGGATCGCGGAGAGGCACGCCGGCGCGCGCGACGCCTTCTACATCGGGCGCGGCTACCAGTATCCGGCCGCGCTGGAGGGCGCGCTCAAGCTCAAGGAGATCTCCTACCTGCACGCCGAGGGCTACCACGCCGCCGAGCTCAAGCACGGTCCGATCGCGCTGCTCGACGAGAAGGTCCCCGTCGTGGCGCTGGCCCCGCTCGGGCCCGACCGCGACAAGACGCTCGGCAACATCCAGGAATGCCGCGCCCGCAACGCGCCCGTCGTGGCGATCGTCACCGAAGGCGACGCGGACGCGCGCGCCTTCACCGAGGACTTGATCGAGGTGCCGCCCTGCCCGGACTTCGTCGCGGCCGTGCCGGTCGTCGTCGCCGAGCAGCTCTTCGCCTACCACGTCGCGCGGCTGCGCGGCGAACCGATCGACAAGCCCCGGAACCTCGCCAAGTCCGTGACGGTCGAGTAGGTCCCGCCGCAATCCGGCAAGAAGCCGGGCGCAATCCGGACAATGCCGCGGGGCGGACGGGCGTAGAATGGGCGCCATCCACACGCACCCAAGCATCCATGAAAAAACGCACCACTTCCGCCCGCGCCACGAAATCCGCCCGCCCCGCCGCCCCGAAGGCGATCGCGGTCGAAACCGACAACGCGGCGATGCTCTTCGAGCTCGCGCCCTCGGGCGCGGGCGACCGCCTCTACCTGCGCCACTTCGGGCCGAAGGTCGCGGACGCGGACGCCGCGCTCGCGCTCGCCCGTCACGCCGGCGCCGGCAGCGGGCTCGGCGCCGAGCGTCCGTTCGCCTATTCGGTCTTCGGCGAGGCCGGCGGCGCGCTGAACCGCTTCGGCGGGCTCAAGGTCACGCACGACGACGGCACGGAGACGCTCGACCTCGTCGTCGAGAAGCTGGAACGCCGCGGCGGCGGGCTCGTCGTGCGCTGGCGCGACGCGGTCCACGACTTCCGCGTCGTGCAGACCTTCCGCCCGCGGCCCGACGCGGACGTGATCGAGACGGGCGTCGAGCTCGCGAACGGCGAAAAGGGCCCGGTCCGCATTTCCCGCATGGCGTCCTTCTCGCTCGTGTTCCCGCTGCTCGCGGACGACTGGCGGCTGATGGGCCTCGCGGGCGAGTGGGGCGGCGAGGCGGAGGTCGTCGAGTCGCCGCTCGCGCGCGGCCGGCGCGTCGCCCTCGATTCCCGCTCCGGCGTGCGCGACGCATGGCTCAACAACCCCGCGTTCATGCTGTCGGTCGGCGGCCCCGCGACCGAGACGGAGGGCCGCGTCCTCGGCTGCGCGCTCTGCTGGTCCGGCGCGTGGGAGATTTCGCTGCGCCGCAGCGAGGTCGACCTGCTGGAGGCGGTCGGCGGCCCGGCGAACGTCGCGGGCGACTACGTTCTCGACCCCGGCAAGTCGATCGCGCTCCCCGTCGCCGCGCTCACCTGGTCGGAAAAGGGCAAGGGGCAGGTCTCGCGCAACTTCCACCGCTGGGCGCGCCGCCATTGGATGCCGAACGGCGCGAAGGCGCGCCCGACGCTGCTCAACAACTGGGAGGGCACGTTCCTCACGTTCACCGAGCCGCAGCTGCACGAGATCATGGACGGCGCCAAATCGGTCGGCGTGGAGATGTTCGTGCTCGACGACGGCTGGTTCGGGCGCGGCGAGAACGCGCGCGACACCGACGACCGCGGCCTGGGCGACTGGTACGTCAACGAGGCGAAGCTACCGCACGGCCTCGGCGCGCTCGCCCGCGAGGCGAAGAAGCGCGGGCTCAAGTTCGGCCTCTGGGTCGAGCCCGAGATGGCGAACCTCGGCCGCTGCGACCTCCTCGCGAAGCACCCCGACTGGGCGCTCCGGGAGAAGGGCCGCCCGATGCGGACCTGCCGCGGCGGCACGCAGGTCGTCCTCGATTTCACGAACCCCGCGGTGCGCGACGAGATCTGGCGCCAGCTGGACGCGACCTACGCGTCCGTCCCCGGCCTCGCCTACGTGAAGTGGGACGCCAACGCGAACATCGACAACGTCGGCTCCGCCCACCTCGACGCGGCGCACCAGGGCAACCTCTACTTCGACTACACGAAGGGCTACTACGAGGTCCTCGCCCGCCAGCGCGCGAAGTACCCGAAGGTCGACATCCAGGCCTGCTCCTCCGGCGGCGGGCACATGGAGTACGGCTCGCTGCGCTACTGCGACGAGTTCTGGACCTCCGACAACACCGACCCGCGCGACCGCGTGAAGATCCAGTGGGGCGCGAGCCAGTTCTACCCGGCCTGCGCGATGGCGAGCCATATCACGGTGACGGGGCGGCAGGTGCCGTTCAAGTACCGCGTCGACGTATCCTTCTCGGGGCGCCTCGGCCTCGAGATGCAGCCCAAGAGCATGACGCCCGCCGAGCTCGCCTTCGCGCGCAACGCCGTGGCGGAGTACCACCGCATCCGGCCCGTCGTGCAGCAGGGCGACCTCTACCGGCTCGTCTCGCCCTACGACCACGACTACGCGGCGCTGATGTTCGTGGACGAGGCGAAGGCGCGCGCCATCGTGTGCATCTATGGGCTTTCGCGCGATGCCCGCAAGAACCATCCGCCGCCGCTGCGCCTGCAGGGGCTCGACCCCGCGAAGCGCTACCGCCTGCGCGAGCTCAACACCGAGCACTGGCGCCGGCCTCATTCGCCGCTCCTCGGCGCGTGCACCGACTTCGTCGCCGAGATGAAGGGCGGCACGCTCCCGACCGGCGAGGCGCTAATGAAGGTCGGCCTGCCGATCGTGCTCGGCGACAAGGACTACGACTCGGCGGTGTTCGAACTCGCGGCCGAATGATTTTTCGCGAGCCGATATGAACGACGCCATGACGCTCGGCGGGCGGCGGTACCGCCTTTCGTTCCACGACGAGTTCGAGGGCGACGCCCTGGATCCGGCGAAGTGGCGGCTCTGCCCGGAGCAGCGCCGGCAGGACGCCGGCGGCTACTGGGCGGACTCGGAGACCTCTGTGCACGATGGGAACCTGTGGCTCCGTGCGCGCATCCGCGAGGACGGCGTCCCGGTCTCGGGCGCGGTCCGCACCCGCGGCATCTGGGAGCAGGCGTACGGGTACTACGAGTGCCGGATGATGTTCCCGCGGACGACGGGCTTCTGGGGCGCGTTCTGGATGATGTGCGGGGACGTGTTCAAGGTGGACGGCTCGGGCGTCTCCGGCGTGGAGATCGACGTCATCGAGAGCGGCGAATGCGCGCGGCGCGGCGTGAACCACGCGCTCCACTGGGACGGCTACGGCCCGGCGCACAAGACGGTGTCACGGGTCCTTCCGAACCGCCCCGACCTCTACGAGGGCTGGCACGTGTACGGATTCCAGTGGACGACGGAGGCCTACGTATTCTTCGTGGACGGCGCCGAGACCTGGCGCACGTCGGAGCCCGGCATCTGCGACCGGCCGGGCTATATGAAGCTGACGACGGAGTTCGGCTCGTGGGCCGCGCCGATCGTGCCGGAGGAGCTGCCGGACTTCTGCCGCGTCGATTGGGTCAGGGCGTGGCGGGAAGACCGCCGGTGAGGTCGGCGGAAGGGCGCGCCTTCTTCAGCGCCTCGGGAACGCCGTCGGGGAAGAGGTAGCGCTCGATCTCCGGCGCGAGCGGGATCTTCGCGAGCTCGGCGAACTGCTCCTTCGGGATCGGATACGCCTTCGCAAGATCCTTGGGCGGCTCCGTCTTCCGCCAGTAGGCCGGATCGGCGGCGAGCTTCTCGCGGACGCCCTTCCACGCGGCGAAATAGCGCTTCCCGAAGTCCACCTGGGCATCGCGCGAGAAGTGGATGCCGTCGGGGTTCAGCTTGTATTCGGGAAGCGATGGCACGAACGCGCCGGGACCGTAGAGGTGCTCGCACGTGTAGCGCTGCGCGTTCGAGAGAATCTTTCCGAACCACCCCGTCGCGTTCTTCTGCGCGAGCTGCCCCACGACGAGCGGAACGCCCTCCGCGCCGAGGTCCGCGCGCAGGCGGGCGACGAGCGCCGGGAAGCGCGCCTGGTAGAGATAGCCCGTGTCGCGCGTGCAGTCGGACTCCCCCTGGTGCCAGAGGATTGCGGCGAGCGTGCCGTCCTGCTGCGCCCGGCGAGCGGAGCAGGGGCCCTGCGGAGCTCGGGCGCGCCCGCCGCAATCCGGCAAGAAGCCGGGCGCAATCCGGACAATGCCGCGGGGCGGGCGGGCGTAGAATGGGCGCCATGAAAGCCGCGCCCCTCCTGCTCCTTCTCTCCGCCCTCGCCGCGAACGCCGCGGTGGACGTCACGGACTCGCTCGAATACCTCTTCGCGCCGCTGGCGGAGCGCTATCCCGGCGCCGACGACGCGGCGCTCCACGCGCGCGGCGTCCACTGCCTCCGCTACCTCGACGGCCGCATCTACGTCGGCGGCGGCGAGTGGAACGACAACACCGGCCCCGTGCCTGTCTACTCGATCGCGCCCGGCGCGACGCCGTCGCTCGCCCTCGAGTACACGCCGGGCAGCGAGGCGATCGAGGACTTCAAGAAGTTCTCCGACGGGCGCGTCTGGACGCGCGCGACCGATGCGCGCGAGCACGACGCCAACTACGGCTTCTTCTTCGCGCGCGACGCGGACGGCGCCTGGTCGAAGACGGCGAACGTCGACTGGAACCCGTTCCACCAGCTCATCGGCGGGAGCGGCGCCTGGGGCATCTACACGCATGTCTGGGACTTCTGCGAGTACAAGGACAACCTCTACTTCGCCGGCTACGGCATCGGCGGCAGTTCCCGCTGGCTCACGGACGATCCGGCCTTCTCCCAGAAGATGTACTCGGTCACCGTCGGACAGACGAACCGCTACTACACGTACCGGTCCATCGTCGACTATTCGTTCACGACCAACTCGCACGGAGAAGTCTCGACGAACGTCAACTTCGAGACCAAGCAGACGCTCAACTGCTTCATGGCGCTCCTCCCGTTCGAGAACGGATGCGTCGCCGCGATGCACCAGTGCTACAACACGGTCGCACCCGAGCTCAACACACCAACAATCTGGCGCCTCAACGAGTCGACCGGGAAGTTCGCCGAGGAGGAGACGTCCTGGGACGCGCTCTTCGGCGGATGGCGGTTCCCGGACTACGAGCTCAAGACGACCGGCAACTGGTGCACGCTCGTCCATCCGTTCCGCGTCACGCCGTTCCAGGGCCGGTGCTTCTACACCGTGGTCCAGTCCACCGCGACGAGCCTGCCGCTCGGGGCGTTCTCCGCGACGATGGACGCGAACGGGCGGATCGCCTCGCAGCGGCTCGTCTTCGAGGGCGGCTACGCACACCCGATCGACTTCGCCGTCGTCGGCGGGAGCCTCTACGTGATGACCGTGAAGCGCAACACGACCTCGTCGATCGAACATGGCATCTGGAAGACGCGCGACGGAGTCTCCTTCGAGAAGCTCGCCGTCTTCACGACCGACCAGTACTTCGAGTCGTTCACCTACGCCAAGAGCCACTTCTACCTCGGCTACGGCTGCGCGATGGTCGGCTATGGAAACTTTGCCAAGTCCGTCGCCACGCCCGAGACGGACAAGGCCGGGCAGATCTGGCGCTTCGCGCTGCCGCAGGCGGACGACGACGGCTCGAACGACGGCCCCGCGCCCTACGTGCCGACCTACGACGCCTCGGCGTGGTACCTCGGCGAGCTCGGCGTCACGAACCTCCTATGGGAGGGAATCACCGGCAAGGGCGTCAAGGTCGGCATGGTCGACACGGGCATCCGCCCGATCGTCTCCGGCAATGTCACGAACATGGCGATCGACGTCCGGGGCGGCGACACGTCGCAGAACGCGCCGCACGGAATCGGCGTCGCCTCGATCATCAAGTCCGACAAGTTCGGCATCGCGCCCGAGTGCACGCTCTACGCCTACAACGGTAGCGGATTCGTCGACGACATCAACGGCATCTGGTGGTGCTTCACGAACGGTTGCCGCGTCGTCAACTTCAGCGGCGGCTATACGCCGTTCGACTACACGACGGAGCAGCTTGCCTGGGCGACGGAGCAAATCCGCACGATGCTCGCGC
>JAFPUX010000604.1 GCA_017413145.1 Kiritimatiellia bacterium
CGCTCGCCCCCGCCCTCGCGCGGCGCGCACAACCGGACATGCGCTAGGGCGGTTCAAGAACCGGCAGGACCGAGGGCGCGCGTCCCCGCGCGCCACGGCGTCCGGGGACGCTCGCCCTCCCGCAGGGTCGGCGCGTAAAACGCGAAGCGGGCGGCGGCGCATCGCGCGCCGCCGCCCGTTCCGTCGGACGGACCGGACCCTACTTGCCCGTGACCACCGTCGCCTCGGCGGCGGTCGTGACGCCCGATTCGTTCCAGGCCGGGCCGATGGCATGCACGTCGAACGTCTTCTTGCCCCACGTCCACGTGCCGTCGAGGATGCGGTTGTGCGACGGGTAGTCGTAGTTGAGCGAGCCGACCATCTTGCTGTCGGAACCCGAACTCACCTGGAACTGGGCGTTGTAGGTGTCGGCGCCCGCGCCGGTGTCCGAATCCTGCGAGGCCGTCTTGCGGACGGACGTGAACTTGCCGGACATCACGATGCCGTTGTTGAGGCTCAAGGTCAGGTTTTGCCCGGTCTGCGAGACCGTGATCGCCGTGACGGTCGTTCCGTCGTAGCTCGACGTGTCGATGCCGGACGTCCGGGGCGTGGAGGCGCCGCCCGACGAGCCGCCGTTCTCGATCTGGCCCGTGTAGTAGGAGTACGTGACCTTGATCGTGCCCGTGGTCGGCATCTTGGGCGAAACGGTGAGGGACCACGCGCCGGAGGAGTACTGGACCGCGCCGGAACCGGAGAGGCCTTCGACCACGACCTGGTCGCCGTCCTGGAACGTGTACTTGTAGGAGGCCATGAGGGACTGGCCGGTCGTCGGCGCGGAATCGAACGTGATGTTCACGACGCCGCTGGCGTAGGTGACGGAGCCGGAGCCCGCCACGCCGCTGCCCTGCAGGTTGCCGTTGCCGTCGTCCTTGAACGTGCCGCCGTGGTCGCCGACTCGGATGGCGACCGACCCGGGCACGAGGTTCGCGGCGAGCGTTCCGCTGTAGGACTTCTTGGAGACTTTCGTCGTGCCGATCGACTGGGAGCCGGACTGCTCCTTGGACTCGCCGCCGCTCGAGCTGCCGGACGTGCCGCCGCCGAACGTGAACCCGCCGGCCCCGTTGTCGATCCAGAGGTAGTCGCCGCAGGAGATTTTCACCGATCCGGGAACGAGGTTCTGTTCGGCCGTCTTGCCGGAAGCGGTCTTCTTGCCCGCATGGAACGTTCCGCCCAGCTCGTCTTTCACCGTGAGCCAGTCCGCGGCGTTGCCCGAAGAGGTCGAGCCGCCGGAACCCGACGAGGACGAAGACGAAGACGTCGACGTCAACGTGACGGTCGCGATGCGGTAGGTGCCGCCGAAGTTCATCGAGTCGTAGCTGTCGCTCCAGGAGTCGCTGCCGGACGTGCTGCCCCATTCGCAGCCGGCGAAGAGCGCGGCGCAGGCGGCGGCGAGGGTCAGGGAAATGTGTTTCCGTTGCATGGTCTTTGTTTCTCCGATCGGGAGTCTGAAGATGTGTCGGGTGACGGGCGGGGATTATAGCCCGAACCGCGTCGGAACGCAAGGGATTTGTTTCCCGCGGTCATCCGGAGGCGCCGTCGGCGGCGGCGAGCTCGTCGAGGATGCCGAGGACGCGCGCGCCCGCGCCGATCGCGTGCGTGGGCTTGAAGGAAAGGACGGGCGTGTACTTGAGGCCCACGTTTTTCGCGACGTGCTCCTGGAAGTCGGTCCGGTGTTCCCGCAGCCACGCCAGGATCCGCGCCTCGTCCTCCGGCGTGCCGAGCACCGACACGGTCACGGCCGCGTTGTGCAGGTCCGGCGCCGTCTCGACGGACACGAACGAGATCTTCGCCAGGTCCTGCGGCGAGCCCAGCGCGATCCGGTACAGCCCGGCCGCCAGCTCCCGCAGCATCCGCTCGTTGACGCGCTTGATCCGGTCGGTCTTCATGGCGCCCTACAGCGTCTTCGGGAGCTCCTCGAACGCGAAGCACTCCAGGACGTCGCCCTCCTCGAAGTCGCCGAAGCCGTCGAGCAGGATGCCGCATTCCTGCGCCTGCTTGACCTCCTTGACGGTCTCCTTGAAGTGGCGGATCGTGGCGATCGGGCCCGTGAAGAGCAGCTTGCCGCGGCGCGTCACGCGCACCTTGCCGTCCGTCGTGACGAAGCCGTCGTTGACGATCGAGCCGGCGACGACGCCTTCCTTGCCCAGGTCGAAGACCTGCTTGACGAACGCGTGGCCGCGCACGACCTCCTTGTATTCGACCGGCAGCAGCGCGAGCATCTCGTTCTTCACGAAGTCGAGCAGCTCGTAGATGATGCGGAAGGTCTGCACGCGGACGCCGTCGTGGCGCGCGAGCGCGTTCACGCCGCTCTCGGGCGAGACGTTGAAGCCGACCACGAGGGCCCGGCCGCTGGCGGCGCGCTCGATGTCGTTCACCGCGATCGCGCCGGTGCCGCTCTGGATGATATTGCACGAAACCTTGTCGCTCTTGATCTGGCCGATCGAGTCGACGATCGCCTCGACCGAGCCCTGCACGTCGGCGCGCAGGACGAGGTTGAGCACGAGCTTCTCGGCGTTGTTCATCTGCTTGAAGATCTCGTCCACGCTGCGGGCCTGCGTGGCGCCGCCGAGGAGTTCCTCCTTGCGGGCCTGCGCGTACTGCTCCGCGAGTTCGCGGGCGCGCTTCTCGTTCTTCATCACGCGGAACTCGGCGCCCGCCTCGGGCACGCCCGAGAGGCCCATGACCGCGACGGCGCGCGAGGGGCCGGCGCTGCGGACGCGGCGGCCGGTGCTCTCGGTGAGCGCGCGGATCTTGCCGTAGTGCTCGCCGCAGAGCATGACGTCGCCCACGTTGAGCGTGCCGCCCGTGACGAGGACGGACACGATCGGGCCGGAGCCCGGCGCCATCTTCGCCTCGATGACGGAGCCGTTCGCGCGGCGGTCCGGGTTGGCGCGCAGCTCGAGCACGTCCGCCTGCAGCAGGATCATGTCGAGCAGGTTGCCGACGCCGTCGCCCGTCACGGCCGAAACCTGGCAGACGACCGTCGAGCCGCCCCATTCCTCGGGGGTGAGGTTCTCGGCCTGCAGCTGCTGCATGACCTTCATCGGGTTGGCGGCGGGCAGGTCGCACTTGTTGATCGCGACCATGATCGTGACGTGCGCGTCGCGCGCCTGCTGGATCGCCTCGCGCGTCTGCGGCATGATGCCGTCGTCCGCCGCGACGATGATGACCGCGATGTCCGTGAGGCTCGCGCCGCGGGCGCGCATCGCCGAGAAGGCGGCGTGGCCGGGCGTGTCGAGGAACGTGATCTCGCGCCCCTGGACGTCCACCGTGTAGGCGCTGATGGCCTGCGTGATGCCGCCGGCCTCGCCCGCGGCGACGTGCGCCTTGCGGATGTAGTCCATTAGGGTGGTCTTGCCGTGGTCGCCGTGTCCGAGGACCGTGACGACCGGCGCGCGCGGCACCATCTGGTCGGGGCGGTCCTCGGGGATGTCGTCGTCCGCGCCCGGGTCGCGCACGAACGGCTGCGCGGCGCCGCGGTTGCGCTTGGTCTTCTCGTGCTCGACCGCGAAGCCGTGCGCCGTGGCGACCTTCGTGGCGGTGTCCAGGTCGACGCTCTGGTTGATCGACGCGAGAACGCCCATCTTCATGAGCTCGGTGATGAGCTGGTTCGGGCGCAGGCCGAGGCGCTCGGCCAGGTCCTTCACGACGATCGTGCCGCCCTGCATGAGGATGGTCTTGCTCCCCGCGGCGGCGGCGGCGGCCTCGGCGCGCTCGGCGGCGCGCTCGACCTTGCGCTTGTCGCGCAGGTCCTTCTGCCGCTCGAGCTTGCGGTCGCGGATCTCGTCCGCGTCGCGGATGCGCTGCTGGTCCCTCGACGCGCCGCCGGCGCCCTGCAGGCCGCCCTTGGAGACGGCGCCGGAGGGCGTGCGCTCGGCGTCCGCCGGGTGC
>JAFPUX010000605.1 GCA_017413145.1 Kiritimatiellia bacterium
CGATGATGAACCGCGTGAGCGCGATGCACCTGCGGGCGCCGGACGACGAACCCGAGACGCCGCCGTGGGTCCCCGCGCGGCGCGCCGAGTTCCCCGAGAACCTCGTGATCGTCCGGTAGGCGCGGCATGGACGGGAAGGCATCCCTCTACGGCCTGGACGCCGCCGCGCTCGCGGAGGCGGTGCGCGCCGCCGGGGCGCCGGCGTTCCGCGCGAAGCAGCTCGGCGAGTGGCTCTGGGCGCGGCCGGTCGCGTCGTGGGACGCGATGACGAACCTCCCGAAGGCGCTGCGCACCGCGCTCGCGGAGCGCTTCCTCGACCTGGACGGCACGCTCGAGACGCTCGAGGTCGCGGGCGCGGACGGCGGGACGCTCAAGATCCTTTCGCGCCTCGCGGACGGCGAGCTCGTGGAGACGGTGGTCATTCCGGCGCGCGACCGCGCGACGGTCTGCGTTTCCTCGCAGGTCGGCTGCGCGATGGGCTGCGCGTTCTGCGCGAGCGGCCGCAACGGCTGCGCGCGCAACCTCTCGGCGGGCGAGATCGCCGCGCAGGCCGCGCGCGCCGCGGTGCTGCTGGGGCGGCGGCCGGACAACGTCGTCTTCATGGGCATGGGCGAGCCGTTCGCCAACTACGACAACGCGCTCGCGGCGGCGCGGCGGATGAACGCGCCCGCGCCGGAGGGGCTCGGCGTCGGCGCGCGGCGCATCACCTTCTCGACGTGCGGCGTGGTGCCGGGCATCGAGCGGTTCGCGGAGGAGGGCGTGCAGTTCGAGCTCTCGGTCTCGCTGCACGCGCCGACGGACGAGCTGCGGAGCGCGCTCATGCCGGTGAACCGGCGCTGGCCGCTCGGCGTTCTCGTCCCCGCGGTGCGCGCCTACACGGAAAAAACGGGGCGCATCGTCACGTTCGAGTACACGCTCGTGGCGGGGTTCAACGACGCGCCGGAGCACGCGAAGGCGCTGCTCGCGCTCGTGCGCGGCTTCCCGTGCCGCGTGAACCTCATCCCGCTCAATCCGGTGCCGGGCTTCGACGGGCGCGCGCCGGACGCCGCGGACTGCGAGGCGTTCCGCTCGTACCTGGAGCGGCACGGCCTGAACGCCACGCTGCGCCGCAGCAAGGGGCGCGGCGTCAACGCGAGCTGCGGACAGCTGCGCCGTTCGCGCATCGGCGGGGCGTAGGGCGGCGCGGCGCGCCTACTGCTTCATGCGTTCGAGCTCGTAGACGACGTAGAACGCCTTCATGCCCTCGATCCGCTTGTGCTTGTCGACGAACGCCTTGAAGGCCTTGGGGGAGCCGTAGACGAGTTCGAGCAGGGCGCGGCCGTAGAGCGCGGAGGGCGACGTGTCGGGCTTCTCGCTCCGGAGAATGCGGAGCTTTTCCTGCGGGGACATGTCCGCGAGGGCGAGGCGCTGGTCGAAGAGGACGGAGTCCTTGACGTACCGTTTGCAGACGATCGCGCCCGGGATGGTGCCGGTCGGCTCGATGACGTGCGTCGTGTTCCCGACCGTGATTTCCCGCTTCTTCGGGTTGTCGTAGATCGTTTCGGCGACGAGGTCGTCCCAGTTTTTCGCCGAGTTGAGGGCGGTGATGACGCGGTAGCATTCGCGCGAGCGTTCGCGCTCCTTGTTCGCGATGTCGGAGAAGGAGTTCACGGCGGCGCGGCACGCGTCGGCCTGCGGCATCGTGCGCAGCATCTTGACCGTCTCGAGGAGGGCGTCCTCGAAGAGGTCCGCCGGCACGCGCTTGACGATCTGCTTCTTTTTCGGCTCGGCCGGCGCCACTTCGGCGACCTCCTCGACGACGGGCGCCTCCGGTTCCCCGACGGGCGTTTCCTCGACCGCCGGCGCGGCTGCGTGGACGACGCGGGGCGGCTTGCCGGCCTTGGGTTTCGCGGCGCGGATCCACGGGGAGACGGCGACGGCCTTGGCGCCCGGCTTCTTCGGCGCGGGCGCCTGCGCGACCGGCCGCCGGACCGGCGCGTCGACGGGCGGGAAGTGCGTCACGCGAAGCCACGCCGTCGCGGTCATCGCGGCGAGGATGACGACCAGGTTCGGAACCTGGCGGATCAGCCGGACGAAGAGACTCCGCTTCTTTTTCTTCTTCATGACCGGCTTGCCGTCCGGTCCGATGACGGGCTTGCCGTCCGGCCCGAGAACGGGTTCCTCGGCCGTCTCCGCCGGTTTCTTCTTGCCCTTGTCCGCCGGCTTCTTGCCGTTGTCCGCGGGTTTCTTGGACGCGTCGGCGGCCTTCTTGTCCGGCGCCGGCGCCGCCGGGGATGCGGCGGTTTTCGCCGCGGCTGCAGCCGCAGGCGCGGCCGCGCCGGGCTTGGGCGGGAGCTTGAGGCCGGCGCCGGTTCGCACGGGGAC
>JAFPUX010000606.1 GCA_017413145.1 Kiritimatiellia bacterium
CCGCGCCTCCGCGCTCGTGGACTTCGCGTCCGTCGCGCTCGGCGGTTTCCGCGGCGCGATCGCCGACCTGCTGTGGCTGCGCGCGGGGCGGATGCAGGACGAACGCCGCTTCGTCGAGCTCGTCCAGCTCTCCGACTGGGTCGCGGAACTGGAGCCGCGCAACGAGGAGGTCTGGATCTTCCACGCCTGGAACATGGCGTACAACGTCTCGTTCCTGCTCTCCCGCCCCGACGACCGCTGGCGCTGGGTCGAGAACGGCATCTCGCTGCTGCGCGACCGCGGCATCCCGCTGAACCCGCGCTCCGCCCCGCTCAAGCAGGCGCTCGGCTGGTTCTTCCAGCACAAGGTCGGCATGCCGGACGACGAGGCGTCCCCGCACTACCGCACCGCCTGGGCGCGCGAAATCGGCGCCTACCTCGGGGCGGACGGCTCCGCGCCCGCGGAGGGGTCGTTCGCCGAGGAGGAGCTCGCCGAGACGCTCCGCATGGACGCCGGCGCCATGCGCGCGATGGAGGCGGAGGTCGGCCCGGTCGACTGGCGCGTCCCCGCCGCGTCCGCGTTCTACTGGGGCCGGCTCGGCGCGGACGACGCGGCGGACGGCGGGCGCGATTCTCTCTCGTGCCGGCGCGTGGCCTACCAGTCGCTCATGGCGATGGCGCGCGGGGCGGGCCGCCTCGAAGGCGACCCGTCGGACGAGGGCTGGTCGTTCGACGAAGCCGTCCGCCCCAACCCCGCCCTGGCCGCCGGGACGGCCGCCTACACGGAGGACTGCATGGCGGCGAACGGCTTCGGCGGCATCCGCTTCGCCTACGTCTACTTCCTGCGCGACATGGTCGCCCTCTCGCTCTTCGAAGGACGCGCGGCGGACGCCCGCGCGTACTACGGGAAACTCGCGGACTTCTTCGCCGGCTTCGGCCTCGCGGCGGAACTGCCCCCGATGGAAAAACTCCCGGAGACCGATCCCGAGCGCTTCTCGGATCTCCTCGCCGAGGCCGGTTTCCGATGAACGCGGACGCGATCGGCTCCCTGTTCCTCTCCGTGCGCGGCGCGGCGGTCCCGGGCGGCGCCACGCTGGCGCTCGCGGCGTCCGCGTGGCTGCCGTCCGCCGTCTTCGCGGTTCTCGTCGGCGCGTGCGTCGGCTCGTTCCTCAACGTCTGCATCTACCGGATCCCGCTCGACCAGTCCGTCGTGCGGCCCGGTTCGCACTGCATGACCTGCGGCAAGCCGATCCGCTGGTACCACAACATCCCGGTCCTGAGCTATTTCATGCTGCGCGGGAAGTGCGCCTCGTGCGGCGCGCCGTTTTCGTTCCGCTACGCGGCGGTCGAGCTGCTCGTGGCGCTGCTGTTCCTGCTCGCGTTCTGCCTCTTCCCGCCCGCCGGCGCGTTGCCGCCGCTCGGGATGCGCTGGCTCGCGGTGCCGGTCGCGGACGACGGAACGGCGGCGCTCCGCGCGCTGTGGCAGGTCCCCGTCTGGTGGCTGTTCGTCTCCGGGCTCGTCGTCGCGACGTTCGTCGACCTGGACCACCTGATCATCCCGGATTCCGTGACGGTCGGCGGCGCGGCCGCCGGCCTGCTCCTCTCCGCGCTCGTGCCGGAAATCCAGGCGCGGACCGTGCTGGCGCCGGACGCATCGGGCGCGCTGCTGCCCGTTCTCGTCCAGGCGCATTCGTGGCGCGAGGGGCTGCTGCAGTCCGCGGTCGGCGCGGCCGCCGGCTCGGTCCCGCTGTACCTCGTGCGCGCCGCCGGCACGTGGTGGTTCCGCCGGCGCGGGCGCATCGGGAAGGACGACTACGCGATGGGCCTGGGCGACATCAAGTTCGTCGCGGCTCTCGGCGCGTTCCTCGGATGGCAGGGCGCGGCGTTCTGCATCGGCGGCGGCGCGTTCCTCGGCGTGCTCGTCGCCGTTCCCCTGATGGCGCTGGGGAAGCGCTCCCTCCTCGACCGGATCCCCTTCGGGCCGTACCTGGCCGGCGCCGGTCTTCTCTGGCTCCTCTGGGGGCCGTTCTTCGCGGCCTTCTACGCCGCCGCGTTCGCATGACCGGCCTCCCTCCGGCGGAACCCGCCGTGCCGATGGGCCCGGCCGCGGAACAGGCGCCGCGTGCGCGGCGCCTGCGCGCCTGCCGCCGCCGC
>JAFPUX010000607.1 GCA_017413145.1 Kiritimatiellia bacterium
GATCGCGGAGACGACCGTGGCGACCGCCTGGTGTGGATCGGCGTGCAGCGCGAACTTCGACGCGTCGAGCTTGAGGTCCGAAACCTTGATGTCGTCGCCGACGTGCAGCTCCGAGACGTCGATCTCGAAGTCCTCGACCGCGTCGGACGGGAGGCAGGAGACTTCCACGGAGCGCAGCGGCTGCTCCAGGACGCCGTTCTCGGCGCGGACGCCGACCGGCTCGCCGAGGAGGATGAGGCGGATGTGCATGCGCAGCTTCTTGGCGGGATCCACCTCGCCGAAGTCGGCGTGCGTGATCGCGCCGGTGATGCCGTCGCGCTGGATCTCGCGGATCAGCGCGAGACGCGACTTGGCGCCGTCGTCGAGCGTGACGACGATCTGCGTGGACTTGTGGCGGCTCATTTCGCGCTGGAACGAGTGGGCGTCGAGCTGCAGCAGCTCGGTCTGCCCGTCCAGCGTCGCGAGCACGGCGGGGACGAGACCGGCGCGGCGGAGCCGGCGGGCCGAGCTCGAGCCTTTGACGGTGCGCGCCTGGGCGCTCAGTTTGTTTTCTTGTGCCATGTTTGGCCTTTCTTGGGTTGGGTTTGACTTAAATCGCGAAGAGCGAGTTGACGCTCTCGTTGTTGTGGATGCGGCGGATCGCCTCGCCGAAGAGCTCGGCGACCGACAGGGTCGTGATGCGCGCGTCGGCGGCGTACTCGTGCTGCGGGACCGTGTCGGTCACGATCAGCTCCGTGATGGGCGAGGCCTTCAGGCGGGCCAGGCCGGTCTCGTTCAGGAGCCCGTGCGTGACGGCCGCGTGGATGCTGCGCGCGCCGTGGTCGGCGCACTGCTTCGCGGCGGCGATGAGCGTGCCGCACGTGCTCGTGAGGTCGTCCACCATGATCACGTCCTTGCCCTCGACGTCGCCGACGAGCGAGTAGGCCTCCACGTCGTCCGCGCCCTTGCGCTGCTTGGCGGTGATCGCCAGCCCGCAGCGGAACAGCTGCGAATACGCGTAGGCCTTCTTCACGCTGCCCGTGTCCGGGGAGACGACGACCGGGTTCTTGAACTTCTTCGACGAAAGGTACTTGTAGATGACCGGCGTCGCGTGCAGGTGGTCCACCGGGATGTCGAAGTAGCCCACGATCTGCTCGGCGTGCAGGTCCATCGTGAGGACGCGGTTCGCGCCGGCCGCGACGAGCAGGTTCGCGACGAGCTTCGCCGTGATCGGCACGCGCGGCTGGTCCTTGCGGTCCTGGCGCGCGTAGCCGTAGATCGGGAGCACCGCGGTGATGCGGTCCGCCGAGGCGCGGCGCAGCGCGTCGACCATGATCAGCAGCTCCATGAGCATCTCGTTCGGGCGGCCGCAGACGGACTGCACGACGAAGACGTCCTGCCCGCGGACGCTGTTCTTGACGCGGACGAACGTCTCCCCGTCGGGGAAGTTCACGAGGTCCACGGGGGCGAGCTCCTCGCCGAGGTGGGCGGCGATGGCCTTGGCCAGTTCGGGGTTCGACGATCCTGAGAAGATTTTCACGTTGGGGGGTCCTTGCGGGTTGTTCCGTCCGCCGCTTTCCCCCGGGGCCCGGGCTGGTTGCCCGACCAGGATTCGAACCTGGACTCAGGGCACCAAAGGCCCGTGTGCTGCCATTACACCATCGGGCAACGTCTGGACGACCCTGCTCCGAGTCTCCGGGGGGAGACGCCGGCGAACCGCGTGCGCCTCGTCCTCGCTCCCCGCGATCCCGAACACCGCCGAGCCGCTCCCCGAAAGGAGGGTTCCCAAAGCGCCAGCCTCCCTGAGCGCCGAGCAAAAGCGCGAGGTCGGAGGATGCAGGAGGGAAACAGTGTGCTGCAGACCGTTGAAAAGCGACCCGGAGGCCGCCCGTGCGTCGCCGTGACGAACGGAATGCGCGAGAGTCTGCCACAAACACGGGTCGGCTGTCAAGCCCCCCGCGGCCGCCGGGTCGTCGGCCGCGGCGTAGACGTCCTTCGTCGAAACGGAATACTCCGGGAACACGACGACGAGCCAGAAGGGCGCGGGGTGCTCGTCCGGGGCGAGGAGGCGCGAGACGCGCTCGCCGCGCCCTTCCATGAGGACCGCGCCGCCGAGCTGCAGCGCCGGCACGTCGCTTCCGACGGACGCCCCGGCCGCGAGCCAGTCGGCCTCCGGCATGTCCGGCGCCCACATCGCGCGCAGGCACGCGAGGACCCCCGCCGCGTCCGCGCTGCCGCCCGCCATGCCGGCGCCGATGGGGATGCGCTTGACGATCCGCACGTCGGCGCCGCGCTCCGGGCGGCCGAGCGCGCGCTGCATCGCGCGCACCGCCTTCGCTGCGAGATGCTTCTCGGGCGGAAGGCCGTCGAGCGCCGCGAGCGAAACGCCGTCTTCCGCGACCGTCTCCACGCGGACCTCCGCGTCCGCGCGCGACCGCACTTCAACCGTTTCGAAGAGCGACACGGGCATCACCACGCTGCGCAGCTCGTGGTAGCCGTCCGCCCGCCGCCCGAGGATCTCGAGCGAGAGGTTCACCTTCGCCGGCGCCTCGCAGGTCGCCGATGGGAGGAACGTCGCTTGCACGGCGCGCTTCTACGACCGGGTTTTGCGGGCCTGGGCGAAGCGCACGACCGCGAGCAGCACCAGCACCGCGGCGAGCGCGAGCAGCGCCGCCGTGACGGCGCCGAGCGTCGGGTTGCCGGCCTTCCACGAGCCCGTGCAGAGCAGCCACAGGCCGGCCGACGAGACCGCGAGCATGAACAGCATCGGGAAGAGCGTGACCCACCACGCCTTGCGGTTCTTGTAGAGCCACAGCGACGCCGTGAAGAGCGTGAGGCCCGCGAGCAGCTGGTTCGCCGAGGCGAAGACGTTCCAGAGGTTCTTCGCCGCCTCGGGGTTGCCGAGAAGGAGCAGCGCGACGAGCGCCACGACGAGGCCCGTGGCGACGTACATGTTCGCAATCGGGGAGACGAACGGGTTCGGGGGCCTCGTCCGGCCCTGCGCCCCCGTGAACAGCTCCTGCCACGTGAAGCGCGCGAGGCGCGTGGCGGTGTCCACGCTCGTCATGAGGAACGCCGAGACGGCGAGCGACATGAACACGGTGCCGGCGTGCTCGGGGATGCCGAGCTTCGCGCAGAACGACGCGAGGCCGCCCGCGAAGAGCCCGACGGCGGACTGGGAGCCGAGCTTTTCGAGCAGCTCGGGCTGCGCGAGCGTGCCGACCGCGAGCAGCGCCAGGACCGCGAGGATTCCCTCGAGGAGCATGCCGCCGTAGGCGACGGGGCGGATGTGCTTCTCCGAAGCGAGCTGCTTGGCGGTCGTGCCGGACGCGACGAGCGAGTGGAAGCCCGAGCACGCGCCGCACGCGATCGTGATGAAGAGGAACGGGAAGAGCGGCGTCATCGAGCCCTTCGCGTTCGGCGCGTGCCAGCCGACGAACGCGTCGAGGTTCACCGCGGGCGCCGCGGCGAAGACGCCGAGGAACCCGAGCGCCATCATCGCGTAGAGCAGGTAGCTGTTGAGGTAGTCGCGCGGCTGCAGCAGGAGCCAGACCGGGAGCGTCGAGGCGAGGAAGCAGTAGGCGAGCAGCACGAGCGTCCAGACCGTCTGCGCGCC
>JAFPUX010000608.1 GCA_017413145.1 Kiritimatiellia bacterium
CGTGGACGGCTTCACCGCCTCGAAGAACGACCTGCACCTGCTGCGCATCGACTACGCCAACGCCCCCGTCCGGATGAAGTTCGTCGACCACACGCAGGAGTCGACGAAGCGCCGGACGACGTCCTGGACCGCCGCGCAGCATAACGCGCTCTTCGCCATCAACATGACGATGGAGGACGGAAACAACCGTCCACAGGGCTATGCGAAGGCGGACGGCGCGGTGATTCCGAACGGCTGGGAATCCACCGGCACGAAGGACGGGTTCGCGTTCAACGACGACAAAAGCTACAAGTTCGACAAGGATTGGCCCGCCGTCGATCCCGAGGCCGGAAAGGCGAAGGCCGACGCCTGGGACAACGTTGTCACGCACGAGGCCTACACGATCCACGAAGGCGTCGCGACGTGGGGAGCAAACGCGACGTATTTCACCAAAGCCAACTACACGTTCTTCGGCACGACCGCGGACGGCGTCCTGTGGGCCGGCACGGTGGACGGGCGGCGCGAGGGCGTATCCGAGGGCCTCGGCTACCACGAGGTCGCCGCGCTCCAGCAGGCGCTCGGCTGCGTCGGAGGCGTGTGCTGCGACGGCGGCGGGTCGACGACGATGGCGATCCGCAAGGACCTGATGACATCCTCCGACATCTGCGACACGCAGAAGACGTCGGCGGATTCCTCCGACTACTACACGATGAACTACCTGTCCGGCCGGACGGTTGCCGGCATCAACATCGGCGCGGGGACCGAGCGCGCGGTCATCAACCAGCTTCTCTTCGTCCCGGCCCCGATGGCGTCCAAGCCTCCTCGCGTGGTGTTCAGCATCGACTGACAATCCCGCGGAAGAAGTCCGCCGAGCGGCGCATGGCCGCCTCCTGGTCGGGATGGCCGAAGTGCTCCGCGACGAAGCCGCCGGCGTAGCCGTCGGCGCGCATCCGGCGGACGAGGCGGCCGAGGTCGAGGACGCCGTCGCCGATCGTCACCTCGGCGGTCGTGTCGAGACCGTCCGGGCCGGACGCGCGGTCCTTCAGGTGGACGAAGACGGCGCGGTCGCGGAGGCGCGGCCAGGCGTCGTGCGGGTCCTCGCCGTAGCAGGCGAAGTTTCCCGTGTCGAAGGCGAAACCGAGCCCCGGCATGCGCCCGAGGATCGCCGCACAGCCGGCGGCGGTGCCGTTGGGCGCGCCGGGCAAGCCGAAGTTCTCGATGGTGACGGCGATCCCGAGCGGCGCCGCGAGGCGGCAGGCCTCCGACAGCCCGGCGCAGATGCGGTCGAGGCAGGCGGCTTCGTCGTCGCCCTCGCGGAAGAGGCCGGGCAGGACGAGAACGCTCTCCGCGCCGAAGGCCTTTGCGGCGGACAGGAGCGACTCGGTCCGGCGCACGCAGGCCGCGGGGTCGTCGTGGACGAAGTCGATCCAGTCGAAGACCGAGACGACGCGCAGGCCGCTTTCGTCGAGGAGACGCTTCAGGGGGTCGCCGTCCGCGAGCAGCGACGCCTCGGTCACCAGGCCGTCGTAGCCCATCGCCTTCGTTTCGGCGAGGGCCGCGCCGAACGGGATCCCGCGCGTCTTCGCCAGGTCGAGGACGTGGTGGTGGAAGACGGACAGCTCGTTGGTCTTCATGGTGGAGTTCGGTTCGTCATTCTCCGCGCGTGCGGACGACGGCGCGCGATTCTAGCAGGTCCGGTCTCGTTTGCAACCGCGCGTCCGGCGCGGGTCCGGGCGCTCCACGGCGCGGTAGGCGGAGGGGGTGGAGCCCGTCTTCCTGCGGAAGAGGCGGACGAAATGGGCGTCGGAGGCGAATCCGGTCTTCCGCGCGATCGCGTGGACGGACGCCTTCGTCCGGAGCAGCATCGACGCCGCCGTCCGGA
>JAFPUX010000609.1 GCA_017413145.1 Kiritimatiellia bacterium
ACGCCGAGGTCGAGCACGAGCGCGCGGGCGTCGGCCGGGCCGCCGCCGCGGAGGATCTCGACGGACTCGGCGATCTCGAGCGCATTGCCGGCCGTGCGGCCGACGGGCTCGTCCATGCCGGTCACGAGCGCCTCGGCCTTGCGTCCGGCGCCGCGGGCGACGGCGAGGAGCGAATCGGCGAGCGCGCGGGCGTTCTCGCGCGTCTTCATGAACGCTCCGGCGCCGCATTTCACGTCGAAGACGAGCACGTCCGCGCCCTCGGCGAGCTTCTTGGAGAGGATGCTCGCGGTGATGAGCGGGATGGAGGGGACGGTGCCCGTGACGTCGCGCAGCGCGTAGAGCTTGCGGTCGGCCGGGGCGAGGCGGTCGGTCTGGCCGATGATCGAGCAGCCGACCTTGTCGACGACTTCGCGGAAGCGCGCGTTGTCCAGGTGGGTGTCGTAGCCGGGGATCGACTCAAGCTTGTCGAGCGTGCCGCCGGTGATGCCGAGGCCGCGGCCGGAGATCATCGGGACGGCGACGCCGCACGCGGCGACGAGCGGCGCGAGGGGGATCGAGAGCTTGTCGCCGATGCCGCCGGTCGAGTGCTTGTCGGCGGTGGCGCGGCCGAGACCCCGCCACGAAAGGACGTCGCCGGAGCGCATCATCGCGTCCGTGAGCCAGAGCGTCTCGTCGGCCGACATGCCGCGCCAGTAGACGGCCATCGCGAGGGCGGCCATCTGGTAGTCGGGCAGGCGGCCGTCCGCGTAGCGGGCGATCCATTCGCGGATTTCCGCTTCGGACAGCGCGCCGCCGTCGCGTTTCTTCTCGATGATCCACTGGGGGACGAATTCGCCGTTCATGCCGGATTCCTTTCAGAGCGCGACGGCTTTGCGGATCATCGAAAAGAATCCGGGCGTTTCTTCGTCCAGTTTCTTGCGGGCGAGACACAGGTCGTAGTGCCCCTGCAGGTTCTGCCAGAATTCCGGTCCGGTCCCGAAATACGCCCCGAGACGGACTGCGGTGTCGGCCGTGATCGCCCGGCGCCCCCGGACGATGGCGTTCACCCGGGGAACGGGAATCCTCAAATCCATGGCAAGCCGGTTCTGGCTGATGCCCATCGGTTCCATGAATTCTTCCTTGAGGATCTCCCCCGGATGGATCAAGTTCTTCGTGCGGACCATGGTCTGTTCTCCTAGTGGTAGTCGACGATTTCGACATCGCGGGCGCCGTCCGCTTCCCAGCGGAAACAGAGGCGCCATTTGTCGTTGATGCGGATGCTCCATTGGCCTTCCCGGTCGCCGTGCAACGCTTCGAGGCGGTTCCCCGGCGGGATGCGGAGCGTTTCCGGGCTGATCGCCGCGTCCACCATGTCCAGTTTCCTGAGCGCGATGCGGGCGATTGCGCGGAAGCGGCGGCAATCGCCGTTTTTCGCGAGATTTTCCGTGTCTTTGCACTTGAACGAACGGATCATGGCCGGGAACGGGGAACAATCTATTCTCTTTTGCGTAATATGTCAAGCGGAAAACATTCGCGGGGATCCGCCGAGGCAAACGCCGCTTTGGCGGAGCAAGCGCGGCGCTCGCTCCAACCGACAAAGCAAACGCTTTTCGGGCGGAGGCGGGCGGACGGACGATGCAAGGCCGGCGGACCGCGCACGAGCGCGGCCCGCCGGCCGTGCGGATCCCCGAACTATTCGTTGTAGTCGGATTCGGAGACGCCGCCGACGCGGATGTCGAGGTTGGAGACGTCCTCGACCTTGCTCACGTTGCCGCCCTTGATCCAGACGATGCGGTCGGAGGCCTTGAGCATCTTGAAGTCGTGCGTCGCGGTGATGACGGTGACGCCCTCGGAGACGCAGAGCTGCTTCATCAGCTCGATGATCTCCTGGCCGGTCTTCTGGTCGAGGTTGGCGGTCGGCTCGTCCGCGAGGATGATCGAAGGGTCGTTCGCGAGGGCGCGGGCGACGGCGATGCGCTGCTGCTGGCCGCCGGAGCATTCGCCGGGGGTGTGGTCGAGGCGGTGGCCGAGGCCGACCAGCTCGAGCACGTGTTTCGCGCGCTCCTGCGCCTCCTTCTCCGGCACGCCGAGGAACGTGAGCGGGAGCATCACGTTGCCGAGGGCGGTGAGCCACGGGATGAGGTTGTAGGACTGGAAGACGTAGCCGATGTGCTTGCAGCGGAAGTAGGACAGCTCGCTCGACCGGAGCGAGGGCAGCGACACGCCGCCGACGGAGACCTGGCCGGCGGACGGGACGTCCAGCGCGCCGACCATGTTGAAGAGCGTCGACTTGCCGGAGCCCGACGGCCCCATGATCGACACGTACTCGTTGCGGTAGATGTCGAGGTTGATGTTGTGCAGGGCGTAGACGGTCTCGCCGCCCTTGGTGTAGATCTTGTCGACGCCGCGGACGGAGACGAGCACCTCCTTGCCGGGGGGCGGAGGCGGCGGTTCGTAGGGCTTCTTGGCGGGCGTTTCTTCGGCGGGTTCGGACATGGCTGGGTCGGGATGGAGCGGAGTGGGGGAGGGGGACGGGGCCGCGGCTAGGCCTTCTTCGCGCGGCGGGCGCCGCGGGACTTGGCGACGATGCCGTAGTCGGCGGCGATCCGCGCGGCTTCGGGAATCTGGTCGGCGTAGCGCAGCAGCATGCGGTCCAGGACGCGCATCTGCGGGGCGGTGAGAACGCCGCGCGCGCCGTACTGCGCGGAGACGGACGAGAAGAATTCCTTGTCGTCGAAACCCTTGCGGCCGCGGCGGGCCGGCGCGGGGTCGGTCCAGCGTTCGACGCGCGAGAGCGCGGCGATGACGCGGCGCGCCTTTTCGGGGTCGACCGTTTCGGCGGGCTTGTCCTCGAGGCCGGCGGCGGCGCAAGCGGCGGCGAAGTCGCCGGCCGGGATGCGGTCGCGCGAGTCCAGGAAGATGCGGCCGAGCCAGTAGCGCTGCTTGGCGGAGAGGGCGCGGCCGTCGCGGATCTGGTCCGCGAGCGAGCGGAAGAAGTCCGCGCGGACCGGGGCGGCGCCGTGGGTTTCCAGGAGCGCGACGAGGCGGGCGGTCGCCTCGTCCGGCGGCTGCGTGGCGGGCTCGTCGAGGAGTTCGCCGAGGCCGGCGGCGCGGAGCGCGGCGTCCGCGCCGGGGACCTGGTCGCGGTAGTGCAGGAGCGTGCGGCCGAGCGCTTCGAACTGCGGGAGCGTGACCTTGGCGGCGGCGAGGGCCTCCGGCGCGGGGCGGTCGAAGAGGAACGGCGCGTCCGCCTTGCGTTCGCGGGCCTTCGGGCGCGGGACGCCCATGACGTCCCAGGCGAGGTCCTGCACGAACTTGCGGTCGTCGAACGTGCGCGCGCCGTTCTTCGACGGGGCGCGCCATTCCCGCACGCCGCGGAAGGCCTCCAGCAGGTCCGCGACGGCGTCCGGCGCCGCCCAGTCGACGGCGTCCGGGAGCCACTGCCCGGCGAGCTTGCGGTAGAAGTCCCCGAGGACGGCCTGCCAGCCGGTGTTCGTGGCGGGGTCCTGCACGTCGTCGAGCTTCTCCTCCATCGCGGCGGTATAGCCGACGTTCATCATCTCGGGGAACTTGGCGACGAGGTAGTCGCACGTCTTTTCGCCGGTTTCCGTCGGGGCGAGGACGCGCTTCTCGACGGTGACGTACTTGCGGTCCTTGATCGTCTTGATGGTGTTGGCGTAGGTCGACGGGCGGCCGACGCCGTTCTGCTCGAGCGCGCGGACGAGCGCCGCCTCGCTGTAGCGGGCGGGCGGCTTGGTCTCCCGGCGTTCGGCCGAGACGCCGCGGTTCGCGAGCGTCTCGCCGGCCGCGAGCGGGGGCAGGGCGGCCTGCTCGTCGCCGTCCTCGTCCTTGCGGTCGTCGTTCTCGGCGGCGGCGACCGCGGCGGCGCCG
>JAFPUX010000073.1 GCA_017413145.1 Kiritimatiellia bacterium
GCGCAGCGTGTGTTCGGTGGCGAGAATGCCGACGCAGCCCGTGCGCGACATCGCGGCCGCGGGCTTGACGGCCGGCTCCATGCCGACGACCGGGACGCCGGGATGGGCGGCGCGGAGGGCGTCGAGCGCGACGGCGGAGGCGCTGTTGCAGGCGACGACGAGCATCGCGCAGCGGTGTTCGCCGAGGAGCGCGCCGCCGATCTCGAGGGCGCGGGCGCGGATTTCGGCGTCGGGGCGCGCGCCGTAGGGGCAGAACGTCCAGTCGGCCGTGTAGACGACCGGCGCGGCGGGACGCAGGCGCAGGAAGGCGCGGGCGACGGACACGCCGCCCACGCCGGAATCGAAGAACCCGGCGCGGGGGAGGCCCGTGGCGGGGTCCGCGGTCATTTCGCGGTCGCCAGGTCGCGCTCGAGGACGCGCCAGGCGCGGGCGTCGGGGCCGTCGAACTCGATTTCGTCTTCGCGGAGGGCGTCGAAGAGGCGGCGGGCGCGCGCGACGTCGCCGAGCCGGAACGCCGCGACCGCGATGTGCAGGTCCACGCGCGGGTCGGTCCCGAAGAGCTTCTGGGCGGTTTCGAACTCGGCCAACGCGGTCTTCGCGTCGCCCTTTTCGAGGAGGACGCAGCCGAGCGTGTCGTGGGGCGAGTATTCGTCCGGCGCGGCGGCGAGGGCGGCGCGCGCGGTTTTCTCCGCTTCGCCGAGCTTGTGGAGGGCCTGCTGCGCGACGGCGAGGTCGTTCAGGACGAAAAACGCGTCCGTTTCCGCGGAATCCGCGGCGTGCCGCAGGTAGTCCTCGGCGGACTCGTAGTCCTCGGCCGCGAGCGCGAGCGAACCGAGGATGTAGTTGGCGAAGACGTGGTCGGGCGAACGGGAAAGCATCTCCCGGGCGTGGACGCGGGCCGCGTCCTTGTCCGCGAGGCGGAAGTCCAGGTCGAGGACGAAGGAGAGCGCGAGCGGGTACGCGCGGTCGCCGGGCTCCATCCCGGCGAGCGCCGCGAGGTAGTCCTGGCGGGCGTCGGCGAAACGGGCTTCGAGGCGCTTGCATTCGCCGGAGGCGAGCAGGACGGGCAGCGCTTCGGGGCCGAGGAGCTTGGCGAGGACCTCGATTTCGGAGCGGAGGCGGGCGAGCGCGGCGTCGCGCTCCGCGTCCGTGGCGGCGGCGCGGAACGCGGCGGCCTCGACCTGGGTGAGCAGGAGCGGGACTTCGGGCGCGTTGGGCAGGAGCGTGCGGAGGGCGGTCGCGGCTTCGCGCGCGGCGGCGGAATCGCCGTCGGCCAGGTCGAGGGCGGCTTCGAGCTGGAGGCGGCGCGCCTCGGGAACGCCGGCCACGCGGGCCTTGTCGAGCCAGCCGCGCGCCTCCTCGAGGCGGCCGTCGAGCAGGCAGACGTTCACGAGACCGACGAGCGCGCGGTTGTCGCCGGGGTCGTCGGCGAGGATTTCGCGCCACGCCTTTTCGGATTCGGCGGCGTCGCCGCCCGCGAGGTGCATTTCGGCGAGGACGGCGAGCACGGCGTTCTGCCGGTCGGGTCCGAAGCGCTCGGCGGCGTCGCGGAGGGAGACGACGGCGAGCTTCGGCTCGCCGGAACGGGCCCAGTTCCAGCCCGCGGCGGCGTAGGCGATCGGATCGGATACGTAGCCGGAGAGCATCGCGAGGTTGCCGGCTTCGGGGTGGCGGTGCTCGCGGACGTCCTTCTCGAACTTTTCGAGCGCGGCGCGGACGGCGTCCGCGTCCTCGGGATGCATCCCGGAGCGCACGAGCGTGGCCCAGTTGAGGAGCGCGGGGACGTGCTCGGGATGGAAGTCGTGGAGCCTGCGGTAGAGCGCGAACGCCTCTTCGGCGCGGCCGGCGCGTTCGAGCTCGAATGCGAGGTTGTTGCCGGCGAAGGCGACCTGCTGGCGGACGAAGTAGGCGAGGCGGCGCTTCCAGCCGAAGCTCTCCTCCGTCACGTCCGCCAGCTCCGCGTCGAACGCGTCGACGAGCGCGAGGAACGCGTCGTCCGCCCCGTCGCCGGGAGGATCGCCGGCGCCGGGTTTTTCGCCGAGGAACACCAGGCCGCTCGTGCGGGCTTCCCAGGCGCCGAGATACCAGAGGTCGGGGTGGCTCATGAGCGCGAGCTCGCGGCCGGCCTCGGCGCGGCGCCCGATCCATTCCTTGAGCAGCGGGAGGAATCCGATCTTCGCGACGTTGGAGAGGCGGACGGTCGGCAGCGTCCGGCGGACTTCGCGCACGACGCCCGGGTTCTGCTCGTGCACCAGGTCGACCGGATGCAGCTCCATGCCGCGCTCGAAGGCGCGGATGCGGAACGAGTCGTCGAAGAGGCCCCAGCCGTCGGTGGCGAGGAAGGTCCGGCCGCGGAGGCCGTCCAGCACCGCGTCCGAATAGCGCCACGCGAAGCGCACGCCGCGCGGGTCCGCGTCGTCCGCGTTGTGGAACGCGGCGAAGAGCAGCAGCGCCGCCGTGCAGGACGCGAGCGCGCCGCGCGCGCCGGCGCCCCCCTCCGGGTCGCGCAGCAGCAGGGCCGAGTCCGCCCAGGCGACGAGATAGCCCAGCGCCAGCGCCATCATGGCGTGCGGAAGGATCTGGAGCGATTCGCCGCCGTAGAGCCGCCAGGGCGAAAAGGGCGGATCGAGCACGACGAGGACCGTGACGACCGCGACGATCGCGTGCATGACGAGCATCGCCACGTCCTTTTCCCCGTTGAGCGCGCGGCGGGCCGCGACGAGCACCGCCAGGAACGGCGCGACGCACAGCCCGAGCAGGATCATCCAGTAGGCGCGCGGCACCGAACCCCAGATCCCGGTCACGAGCGCCTTGAGCGCGTTTTTCGCGAGCTTGGCGGCGTCCGGGGCTTCCGCCTGCGGCAGCTGCGCGTACTGCGGGCTCGCGAGCACGGACGAGACGTCCCGCCAGAAGAACCCGCCCGCGAGGGCGAGCGTCAGCAGGACGAACGGGACGGCCGTCCGCCAGCGGAGCTTGTCCGAAGACCACAGCACGAACAGCGCGTAGAGGTAGAACACCGGCGCCCAGCCCCAGAAGCACGACGTCTGCGAGAGCCCGACCGCGTGGACGGCGCCGAACGCGTAGAACCACGGCAGGCCGCCCGTCGCGCCGAAGCGCAGCAGCAGGAGCGCCGACAGGAGCAGCCAGCACAGGTGGAACGCGTCCGGCCGCACCTGCGCCGCGACGCTCCAGTACGGCGCGCAGAAGAGCAGCGCCGCGGCGGCGGCGAGGGCGCCGGCGCCGGCGCACAGGCCCAGGCGCCGCGTGGGGTCGCGCTTGAGGACGAGCTCGAAGTGGTCGTATTCGAAGCACAGCAGCAGGAGCTGCGCGAGCACGAGGTAGGACAGCGCGACGCCGAGCGCCGAGAAGACCATGGAAAACGCGTTCGCCGCGAAGACCGCGCCCTGCGGGGAGGAACAGGCCAGGACCGTGCCGAGCGCGCGGCGCCAGACGAGGTGCCGCGTCACGAGTCCGCCGCGCAGGCCGAGCGCCGAGGCGAGCGTGTCGGCCGACGGGCCGGGGACGGCGTGCGGGACGAGGTTGAACGCGTAGACGGCGAGCGCGGCGAGGAAGACGGCGAGCGCGACGAACAGGTTCGCGCGGAAGAGCGTGCGGTCGTAGACGAGCACCTTGCCGAGGTGGCGCGCCTCGCGCACGGCGTCGCGGCCTTCGATCTCTTCGGCGGACACGGGGTCGGAAACGGGGGAATCCATGTCGGAAAAAGGGGGTTAGCCGGCCTTCTCGGGCGGCTTGGGATACGGAATGCGGGCGTGGAGGATCGTGGAAAGGGAGGATACGAACGCGCGCTTGGCGTCCGCGACGTCCCGCATCGTCACCGGGGCGTCCGAAAGCTGGCCGTCCGCCACCTTTCCGTCCACGATCGAGCCGACGAGCTTCTCGATGGCGGCGGGCGACGGGCGGGAGAGGCTGCGCGAGGCGGCTTCCACGCTGTCGGCGAGCGCCACGATCGCGGATTCGGCGAACGACGGCTTCGGACCGGCGTAGCGGAACGGGTTCTCGTCCACGGGCTCCGGCTCGCCGCCCGTCTCTTTCGCGCGCTCCTCGGCCTGGCGCAGGGCCTTGTCGTAGAACCACGCCATGCGGGTGGTGCCGTGGTGCTCCTCCACGATGCGGCGCACCGGCGCCGGCAGCGCGTAGTCCATCGCGAGGCCCACGCCGTCCTTGACGTGCGAGGCGAGGATGATCGCCGACATGGACGGCGCGATGCCGTCGTGGACCGTCGGCGCGCCCGCGCCGACGTTTTCGGTGAACGCCTCGGGGTTCGCGAGCTTGCCGACGTCGTGGTAGTAGCCGCCCACGCGGGCCAGGATCGGGTCGGCGCCGATCTTCTCCGCGGCGTCCGCCGCGAGCGTGGCGACGATGATCGAGTGGTGGTACGTCCCGGGCGCCTCCAGAGCGAGGCGCGCCAGCAGCGGGTGGCCCAGGTCCGCGAACGCGGCCAGCCGGATGTCGCTGCACGCGCCGAAAAGGTGCTCGAAGAAGCCGAGCAGCACCAGCACCGCCGCGACGGACGCAGCGACCGAGACCAGCGTGAGCGTCAGCGCCATCCCGAAGGGCGGCAACAGCGCCGCGAGCGACGCGCGCGTGTACTCCGGGAGGGTGGCCAGCTGGCCGATGGCGTTGGAGAGGGCGCCGAGCAGCTGCAGCGACCCGGCGGCCAAACAGAGCCGCACCAGCCGCCCGCGGCGGTGGACGCGCGCCACGAGGAGCGGCGCCGCGACGGCCGTCGCCAGGCCCACGAGCGCGGTCTGGAGGCCGGCGGAAGCCGGGACGAAGAGCAGGTTCTGGACCGAGCCGGCCACGCCCATGGCGATGCCCGCTCCCGGGCCGGCCAGCAGCGTGCAGAACACCGGCAGGAACAGGTAGGGCACCAGGAACGGGATGAACCCGCCGTCCGCGAGCGGGCCGTGCAGCTGCTCCGGCGCGTAGCGGGCCGACCCCGCCACCAGCCCCGCGACGAGGGCGTTGGACAGGACCGAGGCGAGCAGGAGCATCAGCGCCCGCGAGTTGCGGGACACGGTTTCCGGCGCGAGGACGCCCAACAGGAGCCGGCCGCACACGAACGCCGCCGCCAGGACCGTGATCTGGACGCCCAGGTAGAGCTCGACCTCGTGCTGCGTGCCAGCCGGGATGTAGCGACGCGTGACGAACGCCGCCGCCAGCGCGAACAGCGCGGCGAGCGCGACGTAGACGCACGCGAGGAACGTCCCGGTCCGGAACGGGACCTTTTCCCCGGTTCCGGTGCGGCGCCGGCGGAGCCGGACGACGCGTTGGAGACGGGATTTCGATATTTGCAAAGACATGTCGCGGATTCTACCACAATCCCGCGCGGGCGCGCAAGCGGCCTCAGCGCGGCGCGCGGACGAGGACGAGGTCGGCGGAACGGCCGGCGCCGCGCGTGAGGACGCGGTACTGCGTGTCCGTCCGGAAGATCGCCTCGTCGCCGGCGAGCAGCTCGCCCGCGAGTCCGTAGGAACCGTTCGGCCGGATCGATTCGCCGGGACAGGTCAGTTCGAAGAAGTGCGGCATCGACGCGAGGCCCGACGTCTCGCTCTCGGCCAGGACGTCGCCCGACGACAGGTCGAGCAGCCGCAGGCGGAGCCGGTAGGTCGGCAGGAGCGGCGCGCGCTCGAGCGTCGTCACGGAACCGCGCACCGTCACGGGCGGAACGGCCGGCTTCGCGGCGAGTTCCGCGGCGATGCGCTCCCGTTCGGCGGCGTCCCACGACGCGCCGCACACCGGGCAGTGCGAGCAGCCGGCGGCGAACAGGGCGAAGAGCGGGAGGAGGACGCTTGCTTTCATGGCGCGCGATTCTACCAGAAACGCCGGCCGGCGCACAAGGGCGCTACTGCGCCGCGAGTTCGGCCGCGCGGCGGGCCGCCGCGGCGAGCGTCGCGGCGTAGACGGAACGGACGTCGGAAGCGTCGAGGACGTCCTTGCCCGCCGCGGTCGTGCCGCCCTTGGTGGCGACGGCCGCGATGAAGTCGCCGACCGACGGCGCGCCGGGGCGCGAGAGGACCGTCGCCGTCCCGAGGAAGGTCTGCAGCGCGAGAAGCGCGGCCGCGTCCGGCGCTAGCCCGAGCGCCGCGCCGCCGTCGGCCATCGCCTGCAGCGCGTAGGCGAAGAACGCGGGGCCGGAGCCGGAAAGCGCCGTGACGGCGTCGAGGTTCTCCTCCGGCAGCTGCACCGCCCTGCCGAAGGACGAGAGGATCTTCCCCGCGAGCGCGAGGTCGTCCGGCGTCGCGCGCGAGCCCGGCGCGTAGGCGGTCATGCCGAGGCCGACGGACACGCCGAGGTTCGGCATCGCGCGGACGACGCGCGCGCCGGCCGGGAGCCGTTCCTCGATCCACGCGATGCGGCGCCCGGCCGCGATGGAGAGGTAGAGCGGCGCGGGATCCGCCAGCTCCGCGAGCAGCGCGGGCAGGTCGCCGGGACGCACCGCGAGGACGACGGCGTCGCACCCCGCCGCGAGGTCCGCGGGCGAAGCGGCGGCCGTCGCGCCGAGTTCGGCGGCCAGCGCTTCGGAACGGCCGGGTGCGGCGTCGAACACGCGCAGCGCGGGCTTGAAATCCGCCACGGCGAGCCCGCGGAGCATCGCGCCGCCCATGTGGCCGGCGCCGAGAAAACCGATGGTTGCGTTCATTCGGGAAGGTCTCCTTCGACGCGGAAGGAGGCTACCAGAACCCCGCCCCGCGCGCAAGTCCGCTTGCGGACGCCCCGCGGAATGCGGTAGAATGCCCGCCATGAACGCCCCTCTCAACCCCAAGTTCCCCTTCCTCCTCCACGGCGGCGACTACAACCCCGACCAGTGGCGCCACGTGCCCGGCGTCCTCGACGAGGACTTCCGCCTCTTCCCGCTCGCCGGGATCAATTCGGTCTCCGTCGGCATCTTCTCCTGGACCGCGCTCGAGCCCGCGGAGGGCCGCTACGAGTTCGGCTGGCTCGACGAGGTGATGGACCGCTGCGCCGAGCGCGGCATGGCGGTCGTCCTCGCCACGCCCTCCGGCGCGCGTCCCGCGTGGATGGCGCAGAAGTACCCCGAGGTGCTCCGCATGAACTGGCCGGAGTCGATTCCGCCCGTGCGCAACCTCTGGAGCGGCCGCCACAACCACTGTCCCACGTCGCCGGTCTACCGCGAGAAGGTCCGGCAGATCGACGAAGCCCTCGCCGCGCGCTACGGCAAGCACCCCGCGCTCGCGTTCTGGCATCTCTCGAACGAATACTCCGGCGAATGCCGCTGCCCGCTCTGCATGGCCGCGTTCCGCGACTGGCTGCGGAAGAAATACGGCACGCTCGACGAGCTCAACCACGCCTGGTGGTCCGGTTTCTGGGCGCACACCTACACGGACTGGGACCAAATCGAGCGCATCGACCCGTGCCTCGACGGCCTCGTGCTCGACTGGAAGCGCTGGGTTTCGCACCAGACCGCCGACTTCGTCCGCGCCGAGGTCGCCGCCATCCGGAAACACTCGGCGGACGCCCCGATCACGACGAATCTGATGGCGCACTACGACGGCCTCGACTACGCGCCGATCGCCCGCGAGATCGACTTCGTCTCCTGGGACTGCTACCCGCAGTACCACGAGCGCCCCGGCGAGCTCGAGCCGCTCGCGGCGAAGTTCGGCTTCTCGCACGACTACATGCGCTCGCTCAAGCCCGGCAAGCCGTTCCTCCTGATGGAGTCGTGCCCGGGCCCGACCAACTGGTACCACCACAACCGCCTCCTGCGTCCCGGCCAGCACCGCCTCAAGTCGATTCAGGCCGTCGCCCACGGCTCCGATTCCGTCCAGTATTTCCAGATCCGCAAGGGACGCGGCGGCGCCGAGAAGTTCCACGGCGCCGTCATCGACCACGAAGGCACCGAAAAGACGCGCATGTTCCGGGAGGTCGCGCAGGTCGGGCGCGACCTGCAGGCGCTGCGGCCCGTCCTCGGCTCGCTCGTCCCGGCGCGCGTCGGCATCGTCTTCGACCGCGAATCCGACTGGGCGATCAAGGCCGCCGCCGGCCCGTGCGACGCCGTGAAGCAACACTCCTTCGACACGGCGATCCGCCACTACCGCCCCTACTGGAAGCGCGGCATCCCGGTGGACGTCCTCGACGGCGACTCGCCGCTCGACGGCTACGACCTCGTCGTCGCGCCGTGCCTCTTCATGCTGCGCGACGGCTTCGCGGAGCGCGTCGAGCGCTTCGTCGAAAAGGGCGGCACGTTCGTCGCCACGTGGCTCACGGGCGTCGTCGGCCCGACCGGGCTCTGCTTCCGCGGCGGCTTCCCCGGGCCGCTCCGCAAGGTCCTCGGCGTCTGGGCGGAGGAGACCGACTACCTCTACGACGACGAGCGCAACTCGATCGAGTGCGCCGACGGCAACGCGCTCGGCCTCCGCGGATCGTTCGGGACGGACACCGTCTGCGAAGTCGTCCACGCCGAGGGTTCGCAGGTCGCCGCGACCTACGGAAGCGCCTTCTACGCCGGTACGCCCGCGCTCACCGTGAACCGCTTCGGCAAGGGCGAAGCGTGGTATCTGGCGACCTGCGGCGACGACGCCTTCCTCGACGCCTTCCACGGCGCGCTCGCCGCCCGCCGCGGCCTGCGCCGCGCGCTCGACGCGGACCTGCCGGAGGGCGTCTGCGCCAACGTGCGCGAGAACGACGCGGGCGATCGCTTCGTCTTCGTGACGAACTTCGCGAGCGAGCCGCGCACCGTCGACCTCGGCCCCGCCCCGCGCAAGAACCTCCTCGACGGCGCGGTTCTCTCCGGCTCCGTCGTCCTCCCGCCCTTCGGCGTCCTCGCCCTCGCCGATCCGGTCTGAGCGCGCGGCGCGGGGTTGGGAGCAACGCGCCATTGCGCCGGCGGAGCGTGCCGTGCTAGAATCACCCCCACGAACCACCCCAAACACAGGAGCACGGAAATGTCCGAACTCAATCTTTCCAACGACGTTCTCAAGAACCTCCTCGGTCTCGTCACGCAGGGCGTGGCGAAGGACAAGCTCGGCGGCGCGGCCGACCTCGTCGGCTCGCTGCTCGGCGGCAAGTCCGGCGGTCTCGGCGGCCTCGCCGGTCTCGCCGGCGGCCTCCTCGGCGGTGCCAAGGGCGGCGCGAACGACATCCTCGCCAAGCTCGCCTCCGCGGTGAAGACCGTCCTCGGCTCCGGCTCGCTCGCCGCCCAGGCGAAGGACGTCTTCAAGAGCCGCCTCCTCGACGGCAACACCGTCGCCGCCGTCGCCAAGCAGTTCGGCATCGCCGAAGGCACCGTCGACGGCCTCGTCCAACAGGGCGTCGCAGCCGTCCGCGACCAGTTCCTGAAACTGGTTTGAGAATCCCTCCGGCTTGACGGCTTCAGCGCTGGCGAAGGGTGCGAAGCTGCCGGTAGGCCTCGTACAGCGCAATCGACGCGGCGTTCGCGAGGTTGAGGCTGCGGGCGTTGGGGCCGGGCATCGGGATGCGGACGAGGGAGTCGCGGTAGCGCTCGTAGAACGGCTCGGGGAGCCCGGAGCTCTCGCTGCCGAACACGAGCGCGTCGCCGGGTTCGAACGTCGCGTCGTAGAGCGAGCGTCCGCCCTTGGTCGACAGGAACACGAGGCGGCCCGGCCGGGCGCGGGCGAGGTAGTCGTCCCAGTTGTCGTAGACGGCGAGCCGCAGGTGCTGCCAGTAGTCGAGCCCGGCGCGGCGCACGTATTCGTCCGAGAGCGCGAACCCGAGCGGCCGCACGAGCGCCAGGTCGCACCCCAGCGCCACGCACGTCCGCCCGATGGCGCCCGTGTTGTGCGGAATCTCCGGTCGCACGAGCACGACATGGAGGGGCGCGGCCCCTTCGCCCGGGTTGTCGGGACGTTCGTTCATGGCGGACATTCTACCACGACCATCCGCCCGGCTCAACGTGCCATCTGGCGGGTGAGCGGGGGACGAAGAATGCTAGGCCCACTCCGCGGAGAGGAGCCCGGGATTCGAGGCGGGGTCGCGGGGCGGGGTCCAGAAGGGCTGGTCCCACGCGGAGCCGGGGGCGGCGGGGTCGCCGAACATCGGTGCGATGGAGGTCGAAACGGCGAAGGAGAGTATTCCTGCGGTCCCCGCGGCTGAGGCGGGGAGCGACCATTCGAAGGGCTGCCACAGCCGCACGCCGAGGGAGACGCCGTTCCAGAAGGCCTCGGCGGGGGCGTTGCCGGTGTCGGCACGCAGAGTTGCGATGGGCTCGGTTTGATTCTCACGCGGAGTTCGCGAAGTTCGCGGAGTTTTTTCTTGTTGTTGTTCCTCACGCGGAGTTCGCGGAGTCCGCGGAGTTTCTTGTTGGGGGACGCGGACGCGGGCGGTCCAGGTCGCGGTGCCGACGAAGCCGGCAAGGCCGAGGTCGGCGAGGGAGGCGGCGGAGACGGGAGAGGAAGGGCGCGGGGAGAGGCGGCCACCGAGGACGGCGAAGTCGCCGGCAAGGAGAAGCGCGGGGAGGAAGTAGTTGTCGTCCGGCGCGCCGCGCGCGATGCGGAGTCGGTGGACGCCGGGCGCGAGGTCGATCGGCGCGGTCTCGCGGTAGAGCGGGGCGAACCCGTCGCGCAGGGAGGTACAGGGGGCGGCTGGAAGGAGCGGACGGCCGTCGAGCTCGAAGGCGTAGGGCTCGGCCTCGCGGCGGACCTGGCGCTCGTTCGCGCCGAGGTCCGCGAGCGCGTCGACGTGGCGGCCGGATTCGAGGCCGACCGCGAAGCCGGGCGCGTAGTCGCGCAGGACGAAGCGTGCACGCAGGGGCTCAGCAACATGGATGGTGCCGCTTTTGTCGGGACCGAACGTCACGCGGAGGAGGTTCGGGGTGTCGAGGGAGAGGGTCCACGCGGAGGAAATCTCACGCGGAGTTCGCGGAGTCCGCGGAGTTTCTTGTTGCGGCGCGCTCGACGAGCGCGCCGGGGCGGCGCTGGTTTCATTGCGCATTGCGCATTCCGCATTGCGCATTCCGGATGCGGCCGCAACCGCATCCGGAAACTGCCGGCCGGAGCGCTCTTCGGCGACGGTTCCGTCGGCGGAGAGGGAGAAGACGAAGGGGAGATCGGTCGGTTCGTCTTCGCCGACGAGGAGCGGGGAGAGACCGGCGGAGTCGAGCGCGCGGAGGAGGTCGGCGAGGGGCGGGTTCGGGCCGCCCGCGCGGGCGGCGAGCGCGGCGGCGCGGACGGGGAAGCGGACGGCCGCGCGTGGCGCGGGCGGGGGTTCGGAAGCGAGGCGGCGGGCTTCGGCGGCGAAGAGGGCGCCGTGCCGTTCCCACCACGGGTGTAGCGAGCCGGTCGGGGCGAGGTAGCCGTGCTTCTCGACGAGGCCGCGCTGGTCCATCGCCTCCATGCAGACGAGGAAGCGCGTCGCGCC
>JAFPUX010000610.1 GCA_017413145.1 Kiritimatiellia bacterium
CCGCGCTCGCGGCGGCGTGGCGGGGTCCGCTCGAAGGCGGCGCACCGGCCGTCGTGCCGCCGCGTTCGGCGCAGCGCGCGATCGTGGACCTCGGCGACTACGTCTGCACGTTCCCGCGGCTCGTCGTCTCGGGCGGGTGCGGCGCGGACGTCTCGATCCGCTGGGCCGAGGCGCTCTTCGAGGGGCCGGAGGGCTTCGCGAAGGGGGCGCGCGACGCGATCGACGGGAAGTTCTTCCGAGGCCTCGCGGACGCGTTCGTCGCGCCCGGCGGCCCGGAACCGCGCGCGTTCGAGCCGCTCTGGTTCGAGGCGGGGCGGTTCGTGGAGATCGTCGTGCGCACCGCGGACGAGCCGCTCGCGGTCGAGTCCCTCTCGCTGCTCGAGACGGGCTACCCGATCGACTGGGCCTACCGGTTCGAGACGGACGACGGCCGCTGGCCGGGCGCGCTGCGGATCATGGAGCGGACGCTGCGCGCCTGCTCGCACGAAAGCTACTTCGACTGCCCCTACTACGAGCAGCTCATGTACGCCGGCGACACGCGGCTCGAGGCGCTCGCGACCTACGCGACGACGCGCGACGACCGGCTCCCGCGCAAGGCGATGCTCGTCCTGGACCGCACGCGCTCCGAATCGGGGCTCGTGCAGTCGCGCCAGTCGGCCGACGCCCCGCTCGTCATCCCGGCCTACGCCCTGCACTTCGTCCAGATGGTCGCCGACTACGCGCTCTGGCGCGGCGATCGGGCGTTCGTGCGCAAGCGCCTCGGCGGCGTGCGCGCCGTGCTGCAGGCGTGGAGCGAGCGCATCGGCGAGGACGGCCTCGCGCGCAACCCGATCGGCTGGAACTTCGTCGACTGGCCCGGCTGGCCCGGCGGCACGCCGCCCAACGGCGAATGCGGCTGCGCGAGCCCCGTGAACAACCTGCACTTCGCCTGGACGCTGCGCATGGCGGCGGCCCTCGAGGACTGGGCCGGCGACCCGGAGCCCGCGGCGTGGGACCGGCGGCTCGCCGACCGGATCGGGCGCGCCGTCGCCGCCGTCTACTGGGACGACGCGCGCGCCCTCTTCGCGGAGGACGCCGCGCACACGGCGTTCCTCGAGCACACGCAGTGCATGGCGGTGCTCGGCGGGTTCGTCCCGGCCGGGCGCGAGGCCGCGCTCGGCGAGGCGCTCGCCACGGCGCCGGACCTCGCGCGGACGACCGTCTACTACCGCTCCTACCTCATCGACGCCTTCCGCGCGCTGCGCCGCCCGCTCGACCTGTATCGCTGCTTCGACCATTGGTTCTCGCTCGAGGCGCTGGGCCTGCGGACCGTGCCGGAGCAGCCCGAGCCGACGCGCTCGGACTGCCACGCCTGGGGCTCGCACCCGATGTACCACGCGCTCGCGTCCGTCGCCGGCATCCGGCCCGCCGCGCCCGGCGTCGCCGCCGTTCGCATCGAGCCGCAGCCCGGGCCGCTCGCCGAGCTGCGCTGCGCCGTCCCGCACCCCGCGGGCGGCGAAGTCCGCCTCGATCTGCGCCTCGACGGCGGCCGCTGGACCGGCACGGCCGAAACCCCGCCGAGCCTTCCCTCCGAGCTTCTCCTGAACGGCGAGACGCGCCGCTGGAGCGGTGGCGCCCTCCGCGTGTGACGCACCCCTTCCGGACCAAGGATACCCAACATGAAGACGAAAGCCATCCTCTTCGCGCTTCTGGCGCCGCTCGTGGCGGCGGCCGCCACGACGCGCAAGGCCGCCGGCCCCGACGGCGTCGAGTTCGACCACCGCCCGCGGAGCCTCGCGGAGCCGGATGTGCTGGTCGTCTCCGGCCTCGCGCCGGGCGACTGGGAGCTGCGCGCGGACGGCCGCCTCGTCGGCGTATTCGACGCCGCGGAGCTCGGGCGCGGCGTGGACGCGATGGCGCTCGACACGCCGTCCCGCCGCCTCGCCCGCGACCCGCTCCGGCGCGGCGCGAAGCCCGCCGTCTGGCGCGTCTCGGTCCGCCGCCGCGCGATCGTCCCGCCGCCCGTGGACGTGTTCGTCTGCCTGACGGACGCCGACTTCGCGGACGGCGGCGCGGCGCTCCTGCGGCTCGCCGGAGCGCTGGGCACGAACACGCCCTGCGACCTCGTGACGCTCTCGCTGCGCTGCCGCAACGACCTCGATTCGGAGCCCGTCCGCGAGCTGGCCGGGCGCTTCATCGCCGCCTGCCACGGCCACGGGATCCGGGTCGTCGTGGACGCCGACCCGCGCCTCGCGCGCGACCGCTTCTTCGCCGAGCATCCCGGCGAGGCGACGCAGCTGGTGGTCTTCGGCGGCTGGCGCCCGAAGCTCTCCGACCACATGACCGGCGGCGCGCGCGGCTACGACGTCACCGCGGAGGCGGTCTTCGACGAGGCGTCCGGCGCGAAGGTCTACGACCTCTTCAACCCCGACGTCTTCTCGCCGCACCTCGACGCCTTCTCCCGGGCGCTCCTGGAGGAGTGGAAGGCGCTCGGCGCCGACTCCGCGATGCGCGACGAGTGGGGCCTTCCGCCCACGGGCGACAGGAACTTCTCCGAGCACCGGGCGTTCTGGTATTCGCCCGCGATGGCCGCCTACCACCGGGCGCGCTGCGGCGGCGACCTGCGAGCGGACATCCTGCTGCTCGGCGCCGGCGCCGGCACGGCCGCGGAGCGCGGCGCCGCGATCCGCCGCTACGAGGGGACGATCCTCGCGCGCAACGCCGAGATCGAGCGCCTGCACTACCGCGAGACCAAGCGCCTCTTCGGGGACGGCGCCTTCGTGGCCAAGCACCCGACCTGGCTGCCCGTCGTGGACCGGTGGGACTTCCAGAAGAACGGGCTGGACTGGTGGGCCGCCGACCGCGACTTCGCGCAGACGGACGAGATCACGCCCGTCGCCGTGCGCCTTGGGATGGCGAAGAAGTTCGGCGGCTCCGTCTGGCTCAACGAAGGCTACCAGGACCGGCCCGAGAAATACCTCGACGCGGTGAAGCGCTACGCGCTCTGCGGCGGCCGCATGGTGTTCCACCGCGTCTACGGCGGAAACTGGGGCGACAGCATCCCCGCCCCCGAGCGGCGCAACCGCCAGACCCTCGCCATCTTCGAGCAGCCCGGCCTGGCCGAGGCGCTCGCGAAGCTGCGCGAGATCGACCGCGCGACCGCCGCGCAGCTCGACTCGCCCGTGGCGCTGCTCTTCGGCCACTTCGAGGCGATGGACTGGTCCGCGCCGACCTACCGCGACTGGGGCGGCGCGATCGCCGACGGCCTCCACGGCCGGGGCTGGGCCGTGGACGCCTATCCCTCGACCGAGCTCGGCGCCGGGACGTTCCGCATCGACGCCGAGGGCTGGCTGCGCGTGAACCACCAGCGCTACCGCGCCGTCGTCGCGAAGAACCTCGGCGGGGAGGACCTCGCGGCGCTGCGCCGGATGATCGCGGCGGAGGGCGTCCGGACGACGCTCCACGTCGCGACGGACGACGCGGCGGCGGTCGCCGCCGTCGACGCCGAGCTCGCCGCCGCCGGCGCCACGAAGCAGCCGCCGCTCGCCGTCCGCCTCACGTTCTGGCACTACGGCTCCGCGCGCGAACCCGCCCCCTCCGGCGCCGCCACGCTCCAGGACGGCACGAAGGTGGAATTCTGACGCCGCCACCGCGTCGCCCCGCCGAACCGCCCAACCACCCAACCGCCCAACCACCGAACCATGATCGACATCACAGCCTACGGCGCCGTCGGCGACGGCGCGACCGACTGCACCGACGCCATCCAAGGCGCGCTGGACGCCGCCGCGGCGGCCGGCGAAACCGTCCTCGTCCCCGAAGGGCGCTTCCTCGTGCGCGGGCTCGCCGTGCCGAACGGCGTGCGCGGCATCCAGGGCGTTTCGCCCGCCTCCTACACGAACCACCGGACCGGCTCCGTCCTCGAGCTGCGGCGCGAGGGCGCGGCGCAGGCGCTCCTGGACCTGAGCGACTGCAAGGACCTCTTCTGCCGCGACCTGGCGCTCGTCGGGTTCGGGCGGGGCGGCGACGGCGGCCGCTGGACGCCCGACTACAGCCTCGTCCTGCAGGGCCTTCAGCACAGCGCCTTCACCGGCAACTCGCTCTGGGGCTGCGCCATGAAGGAGGCCGTCGTGGACCTCGGCGGCCACGGCGAGGGCTTCCTCTTCGAGGGCAACGCCGTGTCCCTCGCCACCGGCGAGCTCGACTAGGCCCCGCCGGCGCCCCGCCGCTTTTGAACCGTGAAAGACGTGAAAAGCGCGAAAAGTCCTGCTGGCGGGGCTCCGCCCCACACCCCGCCTTGCGCCCCACACCCCGCCGTTCTGCACAGTTCCGAGCGGCAAAGCCGCGACACACGGCCGAAGCCGGCGCGTTCGCGCCGTGC
>JAFPUX010000611.1 GCA_017413145.1 Kiritimatiellia bacterium
CCACCTGCTGCGGGCGGGCCGGGACCGGCTGGAGCGCACTGCGGACTACCTGCGACGCAGCGGAGTCCGGGAACTGCACCTCATGCACTGCACCGGCGCGGCCGCCGTCGACTACCTGCGAGCCGCCCTCCCGGACTGCCGAATCGAAACGCCGCACGCCGGCGATGTCATCGAGGCCTCCTCGTCGATCCCGAGCCCGTAGAGCGCGAAGTCTCCCTTGCAGGGGTCGCCGGGAAACGCCTCGGCCAGGCGCGCGGTGGCTCGTCGACCTCTCGGGAACGGCACCTTCGCCAACATCTGCCCCTACTACAAGGAAGTTGGAAGCCGCCCGCGCCGGCGGCGCGGCGGCTTCGGCGCTTCACCGGCGCGTGGCGGGGTGCGCGTCCGTCGCTTCGCGGACGCGGGCGACGAGCGCGGCGGCGGCGCGGGAAAGCGGGACGCCCTTGCGCCAGGCGAGGTAGGCGTCGCTGGCGACCGCGGGGGCGAAGGGCCGGAACGCGACGCGGTCCGCGTAGGCCGACGGGACGAGCCCGTCGATGCAGACGGCCGAACCGATCCCGGCCGCGACCATCACGGCCGCGTTGTAGGCGAGGTTGTAGGTGCAGACCACGTCGAGCTCGCCGCAGTCGAGCCCCAGCCAGCCCGACAGGAATTCGCCGACCATCATCTGCCTCGTCATGAGAATCGGGATGCCGTCGAGGTCCTTCGGGCGTATCGTCCGCCGGGAGGCGAGGGGCGAATCGCGCCGGACCAGCAGCCCCCAGGAGATCGAATGGGGCATGGCGATGTAGTCGTATCCCTTGTAGCGCCCCGGGCCCACGAACAGCGCGAGGTCCAGCGTTCCGTCCCGGATGCGCGCCCCGATGTCCTCGCCGTTGCCGGACGTGATGTCGATCCGGAGTCCCGGATTCGCGGCGCGGAGTTCGCCGATCGCCCGGGCCACCGGCTCGAAGGCGACGGTTTCGCCGGCGCCGATGGCGAGCGTTCCGGTGAGCCCTTGGCCGCCGTCGGACCGGACTTCGTCGCGCGTTCGCTCCGCGAGCGCGAGAAGGTCGTCCGCGCGGCGCAGCAGCAGCGCACCCCGCTCCGTCGGCTCGACGCCGCGCGGGCGCCGCACGAGCAGCGGACCGCCCATCTCCTCCTCCAGCTCCCGCAGCTGCATCGAGAGCGCGGGTTGCGAGACGTGCAGGGCCGCGGCGGCGCGGGTGACGTTCCCGGCGCGCGCGACGGCGGCGAAGTTGCGTAGCGTGCGGAGTTCCATGGGCCGGGACTCTAGCACGGAACCAGACATAAGTCAAACAAATCGATTGCCATTGAAAATCGGTATTTGTTATTCCTCGCGAATTGTGGGAGACTCTTCGGCGAACGGACGGGAAAGACCCCGCCACGCAGCCACACCCCGCCACGGAGACATGACACCATGAAAACACCGCCCGCCCTTCTCGCCCTTGCCGCGACGCTTCCGCTCGCGGCGTTTGCCCAGAACCCCGCCACGGAGACCCCCGCCATGCAAAAAGACCCAACCGCCGCACTCCCGCTCGTGCAGGAGTGGGACAAGACCTTCCCGCTCTCCGACAAGGTGGAGCATTCGAAGGCGACCTTCCGCAACCGCTACGGCATCGAGCTCGTCGGCGACGTCTACAAGCCGAAGGAAGCGACGGGGCCGTTCGCCGCCGTCGCCCTGTCCGGTCCGTTCGGCGCCGTGAAGGAGCAGACGTCGGGCCTCTACGCCCAGCACCTCGCCGAGGCGGGGTTCCTGGCGGTCGCGTTCGATCCCTCCTACACCGGCGAAAGCGGCGGCGAGCCGCGCCGGATGGCTTCGCCCGACATCAACACCGAGGACTTCCTCGCCGCCGTCGACTTCCTCTCCGTCCGGAACGACGTCGATCCGGAGAAGATCGGCATCCTCGGCATCTGCGGCTTCGGGGGGATGGCGGTGAACGCCGCCGCGCTCGACCCGCGCATCAAGGCGACCGTCGCCATGACGATGTACGACATGACGAAGGTCACGCGCGAGGGCTACTTCGGCTCGTCCGACACGACCGCGCAGCGAGACGAGGCGCGCCGCGCGATGGCCGCACAGCGCACCGAGGACTACCGCTCC
>JAFPUX010000074.1 GCA_017413145.1 Kiritimatiellia bacterium
GCGGACGGGCGCGGTGGGGTCGATCGCCGCGAAGGAGAGCGGGGCGGCGACGGGCGGCACCCAGTCCGCGGGGTCGCCGGCGAGAACGGGCGCTTGGAGCGCGGCGGGGACGACGGACGGCACCCAATCCGCGGGGTTGCCGGCGTACGCGGGCGCCGCCACGGGCTCGACGGCGCGGCGGCGCGCCCGCGCGTACGAAGAAGCGCCCTTGGCGTGGGGCGTGAGAGGGGTCAGGCCGCAGAACTCGTCCGCGCGGGACGTGAGGGGGACGAGACCGGCGAACTCGGGGCTCGCGGCCCAGGCCGGGCGGGAGAACCGGCCCGCGGACGCGGACGGCCCCGGCGCGGCGCAGCCGAACAGGGCGAAGAGCAGGGCGAGGTCGAGCGCCAGCAGGGGAAGACGGCGTGCCTGTTTCATGGACGGAGGGGATTGGGACATGGAAAGGTCTTTCGGGCTACGGACGGATCGTCATCGGCGGGATTTCCGGTTCGGGCTCGGAGAACCCGGCGACGCGGTCCAGCCACCAGTCGCAGGAGTCGCAGAAGGCTTCGAACGCGCGCTGCATCGCGGCGGGGGAGGCGTCCTCCGGGACGTCGCGCCAGAGGAACGCGGCGCCGTCCGGTCCCGGCTCGGCGGCGAGGGCGGCTTCCTCGCGCAGCATCCGGCCGGGAACGAACGCGGCCAGGCGCGGCAGATACGCCGCATCGCGCGAGAGGACGCGCGAGAGCAGGAGGCGCCCGCCTTCCGCGCGGACGAGCACTTCGCCGTCGTCCACCAGCATCGCGAACGACGACGCCCCGTCGGGCGCCTTTTCAGGGTACCCGACGGCGGAGAGGAAACGTTCGATCGGCGTTGGCATGCGAGAGCGGAAAAGCGGAAGGAAACCTGCGGACGTGCGAACCTGCGAAACCGGAACGGCGCGAGGAGCGCGCCTTCGAACGCGCGGCCGCGGGCCGCGCTACATGTTGTTCACGATGCCGACCTGGACCGTGTTGAGGCTCTTCAGGACGTTGGAGATCATGTCGTAGGCCTGGTCGCGCTTGGAGGTCTGCGACTGCAGCTGGATCATTTTCTGCTGCGAGAAGGAGTTGTTTTCGTCCATCTTCGACTCGAGGGCCGAGATGAAATCGCTGAAGTTGATGTCGTCGGGATCCGGAGCGGTGGTAAGGGAAAGATTGACGTAGGAGATGCTGTCGTCGATGACGCCCATGTCGACGAGGACTCGTTTGTAGGTCCAGTTCGGGTAGGCGTCGTTGTCCGAGGAGACCCTGGCGTTGTTGAGGGACCGGGCCCTCGAGGTGTTGGTCCCGTTCTGGTAGTCTTCGGCCCACGAGACCACCGTCTTTTCGATTTCCGTCAGGGCTTCGAGCTTGGAGGACGTGACGTTCAGCTCCTCCATCAGGTCGATGATGCCGTTGACGTGCGTGCCCGTCGCCGGATCGGTGTAGCCGTTTTCCAGCGCCGTGGCGCGCTGGAGGCAGATCGCCATCACGAGCTGCCCCATGGAGAGCTGGCGCGGCGTGCCGTCCACGTTGTTCACGCCCTCCACGGTGTAGGTGCGGGCGGTGAGGTACTCCCCGGTTTCGTGGTCGCGGAGCGAGAGGTCGAATTCGACGGTTCCGATGGCCATTTCTTGGTCTCCTGGCTAGAAGTTCTGCGCGTTGTCCGCCGACGAGTTGCCGAGGGTGCGGACGATGTTGGAGGAGGTGGAGCAGGCGTTGTCCCGGCGGTTGACGAGGGACTGCAGGTCGATCATGTCCTCCTGCTGCGACTGCGTGAGGGCGTCGACCTTCTCCTTGAGGGCCGTGGCGGCCTGCATGCGGCGGTCGTAGGCGCTCTTGGTCGCGCCCGCGTATTCGTCGATGCGGTCGGGAAGCGCCGAGGCGGGGATGCCGAGGACGGTCGTCAGGTAGGTCTTGCACTCGTTCCAGTCGAGGTTTCCCGACATGATCCGTTCGAGATACGAGGACGCCCGGTCCAGCTTCTCGGACCCGCTCGTCATCAGGTTCATCTTGGTGACGCTCTGCGCCTCGTAGACCGCGGCGGAGCGGAGGCACACGGCCTGCACGAGCTGCCCGAGCGTGAGCGGGCCGCTCGCGCCGGTGTCGTACATCAGGATGCGCTCGCTCCCGGCGGGAGCGTTGCGGTTCACGGCGATTTGGACGCTTTCGATGGGCATGGCGGCTACAGGTTCCTGATGAGATTCGAGCGGGTGTCGGAGATGTCCGTCATGAGGTTCGTGGCGGTGGAGTAGGACTCGTCGCGGCGGTCGACGAGGGACTGCAGGCGCGTCATGTCGGTCTGCGAATCGTTGTTGAGGCCGTCGATCTTGCTCTTCACCCGTTGGACGAAATACTCGAGCCATTTCTTCGTCTCGTTGTCGTCGAGGTTGTAGCCCGTGAGCTTCTTCACGGTCGTCTTCGTCGCGTCGGAGAAGGTGTAGGAGGATTCGGTGCTGCCGGTGGCCTCGCTCTTGAGCGTGGCCTGGGCGGCGGTGAGTTCCGAGAGGGCCGTCCCGAGCTTGTCGAGCGCCGCGTTGCGGTCGCGCATCCGCGTCGAAAGCGGCACGATCTCGCCTTCGACGGTGGTGGCGCGCCGTTCGCTGATGGCGACCATCAGGTCCTGGAAGTCGACCTGGACCTTCCGGTTGGTGTTGGCGGCGTCTTCGATCTTGTATTCGTAGGCGTTGATGCCCCACATTGCGGTGAGGTTCTCGGCGACGTGGACGGATTCGATCGTCGGCATGGTGGTTTCCCCGGTTGGGTGGTTGGGTGGTTAAGCGGTTGGGTGGTCAAGTTGTCGGACTTGCGACCTAGGGTTTGCAAACGCGCGCGAGGCGGTTACACGAAGTTCGAAATCGTCGAGGAGTTGGTCCTGTCGGCCTTCTTGACGATGTTGGATGCGGTGGAGTAGGCGCTGTCGCGCTTGGAAAGGAGGCCCTGCAGCGTGACGGAGTCCTGCTGCAGCTCGTTGTCCTCGGTGTCGAGGGCGTGCTGGATTTCGTTCTGCCCCTTCATGAGGTTGGCGCGCGTCATGTTGGAGGTGTTCGCCACGAACACGAGCGTGATGCCGTATTTCAGCGCCGTCCCGTTGACCCAGGCGCCGTTGTCGACGGTGGCCTGGTCTTCCCGCTCGGCGTCCTTGACGCGGAGCGTGGCGTAGGCCTTGTTGAGGTAGGCCATCACCTCGCCGAGCTCGTCGACCTTCCGCCCGCGGGCCCTGACGATTTCCATGTAGCCGGCCGCGGCCGCCTCGATGGCGGCGCTTTCCCGGAGGGAGGCGACGGCGAGCGCGGCGGAGTAGTCCTTGCCGGCTTCTCCGTCGACGGTGTAGGTCACCTGCGGGATGCCGTAGACGGCGCCGCCCGGTATGACGTTGGTTTCGATGGTTGGCATGGCGCGGCAGTCTACTACATGCGGGCGCATAATGCAAGAAGTTTCGCGCGTGTGTGCCTGCCGCTCCCGCGCACCCGCGCGGCCGGCGCGAAACGGGCTTGCAATTTCCGCGGAATTCCGCGAGAATGCCCTCCGTCCGGCGCCGAACCGCCGCATCGGCGCGTTCCGCCGGTTTTCCGGACTCCCCGACCATGGACGCAAACTTCCTCCGAACCCGTCTCGACGAAACGATCCGCCGCGCGGTCGACGCCGGCGAATGGCCCTGCGCGCTGGCGCTCGTCTTCGACGGCGAACGCGAATTCTACGAGGGCTTTTTCGGCCGCACCGACCTCGCGAAGCCCGGCGCGCCCGGGCGCGACACGATTTTCCGGATGTTCTCGTCGAGCAAGCCGTTCACCGGCTTCGCCGCCGCGCTCTGCGTCGAGCGCGGGATCTTCTCGCTCGAAGAGCCCGTCGAGCGCTTCCTGCCCGGGTTCGCCGGCGTGACGGTCGGCCCGGAGAAGCGTCCCGCCGCGCGGCCGCCGCTGCTCCGCGACCTGCTCACGATGACCTCGGGCCTGACCTACGAGTTCCCGTGGAACGACCACCCGGGCCTGCCGACCGTCGAATTCGCCAACGCGCTCGGCCGCCGCGGACTTGCGTTCGACCCGGGCGACCGTTGGCAGTACGGCTACTCGGCCGATGTCATGGGCGCCGTGATCGAGGTCGCGACGGGGAAGCGCTTCGGCGACTTCCTCCGCGAGGAGATCTTCGAGCCCCTCGGGATGCGCGACACCGCGTTCTTCGTCCCGCCCGAAAAGCGCGGCCGTCTCTGCAAGCCCTACTGGCTCAATCCGGAGACGAAGCGCTTCCAGGAGCACGTCGAGCGCATCGACCACCTCGGCGTGGCGGACTGGGACGCCCCGCCGCCGTTCGAATCCGGCGGCGCGGGCCTGTTCTCGACCGCGGCCGACATGCAGGCGTGGACGCGCATGCTGCTCGCGGGCGGCGTCGCGCCGGACGGCCGGAGGCTGCTCTCGCCGGCGGCGTTCCGCGCGATGACGTCGGGCCTGCTCACCCCGCGCCAGGCGCCGTCCTTCAACTGGGACAATTGCGAGGGGCAGCAGTACGGCTACTTCAACCACGTCCAGGTCGAAAACGGCCCGCAGGGGTTGCTCTCCGGCCGCGGCTCGTTCGGCTGGGGCGGCTGGATGGGCACGCTCACGTGGGCCGACCCCGCCAACGGCCTCGGCTGCGTCTTTCTCGTCCAGGCCATCTGCACGAACTCGAACCTCTCCCAGCGCGTCCGCAACGTCGTGGGAGCGGCCGCCGGCCGCTAGCGTCGGCGGCGGATCCGCGAACGCCGGCCGGTGCGTCCGGGCCTTGCGAAACGGGGCCGAAAAAAAACGCTTGACTCTATTGATAGAAACAGCTAGAATGCCACCCCGCTCCCGCGACACACGGGAGAAAACGCGAATGAAAACCCTGTCCCGCAACAACGATTCCCGCCGTTTCTTCGGTTGGTGGTGGCGCTTCCCGTAGGCGCCCCGTCCTTGTTGCATTCGTGTGGAAAACCGACGCGGCGCCCGTTCCCCCGAACGACGCCGCGTCGGCGTTTTGCGCCAATGCTCAATGCTCTATTTCCAGTCCAACCATTCAACCACCTAACCACCAAACCACCTAACCACCAAACCAATTGCGCATTCCGGAGAAACCCAAATGATCCTCTCAGAATTCCCAGAAAAGATCCCCGCCACGGACGGCGCGGTCGTCCCCGTCGGCGTCAAGGTGCTGGCGGACGCCGAGACGCCCGTCTCGGTCCTCGCGCGGTTCGACCGCCGCGAGAAGGACCTGTTCCTCCTCGAATCCGCCGAGGGCGGCGAGCAGCGCGGCCGCTACAGCTTCCTCGGCCTCGACGCGCGCCTCACCGCGACGGTCTACCGCGAAGAGGTCGTCGTCCGCCAGGGCCTCGCCGAACGCCGCGTCGCGCACGGCGGCGACCCGATGGCGGTCCTGCGCTCGCTCGTCGCGCCGGTCCGCATGGCCGAGATTCCCGGCCTCCCGAAGACGTGCGCCGGGCTCGCGGGCTACTTCGCCTACGAGATGGCGCACTTTTTCGAGCCGCGCGTCGCGAACAAGCTCCCGGCGGACCGTCCGCTCGCGGAGCTCATGATGCCCGGCTCGATGCTCGTCTTCGACAACGTCCAGCAGGCGCTCTACGTGATGAGCTTCGCGTTTCCCGACGACGCGCCGGACCCCGCCGCGCGCGTCGCCGCCGCCCGAGCCCGCGTCGCGGACCTGCTCGAAGTCCTCGCCGAGC
>JAFPUX010000012.1 GCA_017413145.1 Kiritimatiellia bacterium
CCGTGCTCTTCGTCACGCTCCTCAACGAGGACTCGATCGCGTCGGTCTGGTGGGGCGCGGCGGACGTCTACGTCGCGAAGTACAACGAGTGGGCGAAGGGCAAGGGCTACCCGCAGCTCGACAAGAAGGACATCGGCAAGCGCAAGGAGTTCGCCGAGTTCGTCTACGAGGTGAAGGCGGAGGCCAACCGCCGCATGGCCAGGCGCCTCCACGACGCCGGCGTGCGGACGCTCGTCTCCGGCGGCAACTGGTGGGACAACGCCGCGCAGACCTACGAGCGCGAGGCGCTCGAGGTGGTGGACAACCACCAGTACAGCGACCACCCGCAGGGCGACTACGTCAAGCCCGCGTTCCACATCAACAACACGCCCGACATCCAGAGCGGGCACCCGTCCTACGCCACGCCGATCATGATGGCGCCCACGCGCGTGTGGGGCAAGCCCTTCACCGTCACCGAGTGGAACTTCTGCAACCCGAAGAAGTGGCGCGCCGAGGCGGGCCTGCTGGTGGGCGCCTACGCCTCGCTGCAGGACTGGGACGGCCTCTACCGCTTCGCGTGGAGCCACTCGCAGCACAACATGTTCAAGCCGTGCCCCGCGAAGGGCTTCGACATCGTGACCGACCCGATCGGCCAGCTCACCGAGCGGCAGGTCGCGCTGCTCTTCGGCCGGCGCGACGCCTCGCCCGCCAAGGCGACCGCCGCCTACGGCGTCACCGCCGGCGAGGCGTTCGGCGGCGGCCTCGGCGACATGTGGGCGAAGGGCCTCTTCCCGCACGCGTTCACGCAGCTGGCGTACACGACGCGCATCGGCTCGTTCGTCGCGGACGGCGGCAGGAAGCCCGCGGTCGCGGTCGACAAGGTCTACACCGAGGCGACGAAGAACGACATCCCGAAGTTCAACAGGGCCGGCGTCTCGGACAACCGCGAGATCGCGATCGACCACAACAAGGGCACGCTGCAGGTCGCCACGCCGCGCACGGCGGGCGTCTGCTCGGCCGGCCGGGCGGATCTCTCCGCCGGCCCGCTCGCCGTCTCGGGCGTCACCGCGTTCTGCTCCGTCTCCGCCTCGTCGATGGACGGCGCGCGGCTCGCGCGGTCCAAGCGCGTGCTGGTCCTCCACATCACCGACATCCGCAACACCGGCGCCGCGTTCACAAACGACAAGTGCACGGACATGACGAAGTGGGGCGAGCTGCCGTACCTCGCCGCCGCGGGCGAGGCGACGATCGCGCTCAAGAACGCGAACCCCGGCCTCAAGGTCTGGGCGGTCGCCGCGGACGGAACGCGCCTGCGCGAGGTCCCCGCGACCTGCGAGGACGGCACCTACCGCTTCACCGCGCGCATCGCCGCCGGCGAAGGCGCGAACGCGCCCACGATGGTCTACGAGCTCGCCGCGAAGTAACCGCCGGCGGCACGCCGTCCGCGCCGCGCCCGGCCCGTGGCGCCGGGATGCATCAGACGAGACGCCGGAAATGCGGCAGGCGATCCAAGGAGGCGTCGACGTCGATTTCGGCGGGGCCGTCGAAAACGCGGCCGTCGTCCGCGCGCCACGTGCCGGGCGGCAGGACGACCCGGCGCGACGCCGCGCCCTTTTCGAGAACCGGGGCGACGAGCAGGTCGTCGCCCATCATGAATTCGTCCCGGATTTCCGCGAAACCCTCTCCCGGAAAAACGTATTCGAGCGCGCGCATCATCGGTTCGCCCGTTCGCGCCGACTCCTTCGCGAGCTCGACGAACCGCGGGGCGAAGCGCTGCCGCAGCGCGACGACGTCCTTGAAGATCTTCTGGTGCTCCGGCGACAGCACGCGCCAGGGCGACGCGGAAATCTGCATCATCGGGCAGAGCGCGTGGACCTGCGCGGAGCGGAGGAAGAGCTCGGGCTCGAACGGCGAGCCGGGGAGGAACGCGGTCCATTCGCCGCCGCCGATCATGTCCGGGCAGATGAACGGGCAGCCGACGAACCCCGCGGCGAGCATGTCGGGGATCAGGCGCCGGAGCGCGTCCCACGTGTGCGGCTTGTCGTGCAGGCGCATGATCACGGGCTTGCCCGCGAAGCCGAAGCCGTTGCGGTATTCGCTGCCCGGGTTCGCGAGCGCGAATTCCCCGTAGAGCGCGCTCTGCGCCGCCGGCGAGGCCGACGGATCGTAGGCGAGCGTCTTCGGCGACGCGCCTTCCGTCCCGACGCAGCCGGCGTAGAAGTGGACGCCGCCGCCGTCGAACTTGAAGCCGTCCGCGCCGAAGTCGCGCTTGAGCCGCGCAAGCTCGCCCTCGAACCAGCGGCGGCCGTCCGGGTGCGTGAAGTCGAGGAGCGCGCTCTTGCCGTTCCACCACTTCACCGCGGCGGGATCGTTGCACCAGCGGTCGCGGCGCACGCCGCGCTCGTCCTCGCCGGCGGCGAGGAAGCCGCCGGTCGCGAGCAGGGCGCGGTAGGCGGGCGAGTCCATCGAGACGAACGGGCAGATCCAGAGCAGGACCTTGAAGCCCATCGCGTGGAGCGCGTCCATCATCCCCTTCGGGTCGGCGAAGCGGCGCGGGTCGAACTCCCACGTGCCGTAGCCGAACTGCCAGGTGTCGTCGATCATGAAGACGCCCGGCGGCACGCCGTTGTCCAGCATCGACCGCGCGTAGGCGAGGATGTCGCGTTCGTTCTGGTTGTACGTCAGCTCGATCCACGTGTTGCACTGCGGCGCGGAGAAGTAGAGCAGGTCCGGCTCGCCGCCCGCCGGCGGGAACCAGCGCGCGGACGCGGTCCGGAACGCCTCGCGGAGGTTCGAGCCCGCGTGTTCGACGAGCTCGATCTCCCCTTTGTCGCACTCGAGGCGGATCATGCCGCCTCCGATTTCGACGCCGACCGGCTCGGGGCACCAGATCGCGCGGCCCTTGTCGGAGCAGAGGAAGGAGAGCGCCTGGTGCGCGTAGTTGTCGCGGCGCAGGTCGAGCGAGAGTTCCGTCTTTTCGGTGAACGGCATCTCGCGCCCGAAGGCGTTGCAGAGCCCCCACCACTTCTCGCCGGGGAGCATCTCCAGGATCCGTCCGCCCGCGCCTCCGATCGTTCCGTTTCCGTCCATGGGAGGCGATTCTACCAAGAACGCCGGCGGGCGCGCAACGGAAAACGCGCCCGGTTCTCGCGGCGGCGGAGTCCGGGCCCGGTCAGCGGGTCCGAACGGAGCGGACGTAGGCCTGCGGGGAGAGGCCGGCGAGGGCGGTGAAGACGCGCCGGAAGGCGGAGGCGGACTTGAAGCCGCAGCGCGACGGGAGGTCGCCTACGCGGACGGTCCCTTCCGCGAGGAGGCGCTTGGCGAGATCCACGCGCGCGGCGTGAATGGCGCCGAGGACGGTGGTCCCGGTCCACTTGCGGAAGCGGATCTCCGCCGAGCGCCGCGAGCAGCCGAGCGCGGCGGCGACGTCGTCCACGCCCACGCCCGCCGCGGCGCCGCGCCGGATCAGCTCCAGCGCCTTGCCGAAGCGCGCGCCGCGCACCTCGATGCGCCGCGTCGACTGCCGCCGCGTGACGCCGGACGCCTCGAACGACGCGACCGCGCCCTTCATGCGCGGATTGGCGAGCTTGCGCGCAAGCAGCTGCGCCGCAGCGCGCCCCGCGGAGGTGAACGA
>JAFPUX010000075.1 GCA_017413145.1 Kiritimatiellia bacterium
AGCGCCGCGAGCGCCCCCGCCGCGGCGGCGAGACGGCGGAGGATCCGCCGCCGGCGGCCGCCGCGCGGGCGTGGTTTCGTTTCGGTCATTCGCCGAGGACGAGGACGCCGAAGGCGCTCTCGTCGGAGAACGGGCGCGCGGGGTTGCCCGTCCAGTAGAGCGCGTGGTTGCGCCGCCCGCCGCCGTCGTCGTCCTGCACGCCGATGTTGAACCCGATGCGCTCCGGCGCGTTCGTGCGGCCCATCGCGGCCCAGGGGATGACGAAGTTGTAGGACAGCGCGCCGGGTACGGTTTCGCCGGGTCCCGCGAGGACGGGAAGCACCATGCCCGTCCACCAGACGTTGGTCGATGCCTGCACGGCCTTCTGGCGGTCGAGGTCCAAGAGGGGGACGAAGGTCTTGGGGTAGCCCGAGAAGTCGCTCATCGCGGCGCCGTTCGCGACGAGCGTGAACTCGCCGCCGTGTTTGAGATGGACACCGCCGTCCGCGCGGCTGTCGGACAGGCGCGCGAACTCGCCGTCGAGGAAGATCTCGACCGCGTCGTCGTCCCATGCGGGGCAGGAGACCGAGCCTTCGGCGCAGGAGTCCGACTGGCGGTCGTCGTCGAACACGACGACGGACACGTAGAGCGCGTCCTCGCTGTAGGAGCAGTCGAACCAGTAGCACAGATCCTTGTCGTCGAGCGGGGGCGTCGTCCCCGCGTCGACCACGCCGTTCGTGACGGAGACGAATGCGGCCGTTTTCGGATCGGGAAGCAAGTGATCCATGGCATCGCCCGTCGTGCGCTTGGCGCGCCACACGGGCGGCCCGGCCTTCTTCGGCGCGAAGTCCTGCCAGCCGCGGGCCTTCGCCTCGTCGAGCGCGTCCTGCGCGGCGGCGCGGAGGGCGGCGCGGGTCTCGTCGTCGCCGGCGTCGGCGGGCGCGAAGGGCAGCTCGCGCACGTCGCGGCCGAAGAGGAAGCCGAGCCACGTCGCGGCCTGCAGGTATTCGCCGGCGCGGTTGAGGTGGATCGTGTCGCCGGAGATCTTTCCGTCCTTCCAGTAGAGCGCGCCGACGGGTTCGCCCTTGAGGTCGATCGGGTCGCCCGGCGAGAGGGTGGCGGGGTCGAACACCCCGCCACGCGCGGCGAGCGCCTCGCGGCGCTTCTGCACGGCGAGGCCGACGGGGATCGTGCGGAGGCCGTTCTCGCGGGCGAGGGCGAGGTAGTTCGTCTCGAGCCGGGCGTACATGCCGGCCTGGTCGAAGGGCCAGTCGCGGAACTTCCCGCCGATGCGCGCGTCGGCGGCGTTGTAGGACCAGGTCTCGTGCACGACGATCTCCGCGTCCGGCGCGAGCGAGCGGACGGTCGCGATCACGGAGTCGGCCCACGGGTGGAACGAGCCGGGCTTCCAGCTCTCGTGGCTCGCCTGCTGGAGCGTGACGACGTCCCACTTCTGCGTGGCGAGCATCGGCGGGATGTTCGACTTGAACTTCGCGGGGTGCGCGGGGTCGTCCGCGCGGAACCACGAGACCTCGTAGGGCGCGTACGCGGGGTTCGCGCCGGCCTTGGCGATGTTGTCCGCGTGTCGCTTGAGCGAGCAGCCGCCGATGTAGAGGTTGCAGAACTCGAGCTGTTCGCCGGCGGCGGCCGCCGCGGCGGGAAGGTAGCGGCAGAGGCTCAGCGAGAAGCTGTTTCCGATCGAAAGCACGCGCAGGGGCGGCTTGCCGGCGGGGGCGTCCGCGGACGCGGCGAGCGCGGCGGCGGCGAGGGCGGGGAGGAGGAGGTGTTTTGCGTTCATGGTGTGTTGCGTGGAAAAGTCAGGAGGCCTCGCGGACGCCGGCCGCGGACTTGAGTTCGAGGAACGGGCAGCGGTCGAACAGCGACTCGGTGCGCTCCCGCACGCGCGGCGGCAGTTTCTTCGCCACGCGCTTGACGAACGCCTCGCTTCCGAGCGCGAGGCCGTGGACGAACGCCGCCGCGCGGTGCAGCAGCAGCGCGCGCATCGAACCGGCCCGCACCGGCCGGCCCTTTTCGTCCGTTTCGACGGTGTCGTCGGATTCCGCCGGCGCATTCGCGCCGGCGGAATCCGGCAGTTTCCCTTCGATCGCGGATCGACACGCCGCGACCGCCTGCTCCCAGGTCGAATCCGCCGCGCCGTACAGACGGGAAACGAGCGATCGAAGCCCTTCCTGCGCGAGCGCATCGCCCTTGAAACCCGCGCCGTAGCCGGTCCACTTGGAATCCTCGGGCCGTTCGACGATGGCCGCGCGGACGGGATTGAGGTGGATGTACCCCGCCACCGTCGTCATCGCGTGGAACGAGCCCTCCAGCAGGATGCTCTTGAAGCGGCCCTCCCAGATCGTGCCGGTGTTCTCGTGGCGCTTGTTGTAGTCCTGCGTGTAGGCTTCCTTGAACGTCTTGCAGAACTGGGACAGGTCGTACATCCGCGCGCGCATCCGCGCCTTCTCGTCCTCCACGCGGCTTTTCTGGTGGCGCTTCGTCCACTGGGCCCACTTCTTGAGCACCGCGTTGAACTTGGCCGGACCGTACAACGCCAGCATCCGCTTCTCCAGCTCCTTGTCGGATATCTCGCGCTTGCGCGGCACGCGCACGAGCAAATGGAAATGGTTGCTCATCACGGCGTACGTGTACACCTCCACGCCCGAGAACGCCGCCGCCCCGCGGATCATCCCGAGCAGGATTGCCTTCTCCGTCTCGTCGATGAGGAACCGCTTCCCGCCGATTCGGCTCACCACATGGTAGAAGCCTTCCCCCTCGACCTTGACCCTCGGCCGTCTCATCGCTTCCTCCGTTCGTTCCAATTGTTTCCCGGTCGCATCCCGTCTTTCATGCCTTGTGCCCTTCCATGTCCAAGCACACTACCAGATTTCCCCCGCCCGTGCAAGCACTTTTTAAGGGGACAGACCCCTTAAAATGTCGGCTGGGTTGGGCGTTGCGCGGGGGAGGGGGGTGTGCTAGAATGCCCCGGCATGCCGCGATACCGGATCATCGTCGCCTACGACGGCACCGATTTCTTCGGCTGGCAACGCCAGCCGGACGCCCGGAGCGTGCAGCAGGACCTCGAGGAGGCGATCCTGCCGCTTTCGCCCGACGGGACGTTCGTGGCGGTGTACGGCAGCGGCCGCACGGACGCGGGCGTCCACGCGCGCGGGCAGGTCGCGCATTTCGACTTGGCGCGCGAGATGGACCCCGTCGCGCTCCGCCGGGCCATCAACACGCGTCTCGCGCCGGACGTGCGCGTGCTTGCGGCCGAGGTCGCGGCGCCGGATTTCGACGCCCGCCGCAGAGCCCATTCCAAGCAGTACCGCTACCGCGTCTGGAACGCCGAGGTCATGGATCCGGCCGAGCGGCGCTTCCGCCACCACGTCGCGCGGGCGCTCGACCTCCCGGCCATGCGCCGCGCGGCGTCGCTGTTCGTCGGCGAGCACGATTTCGCGGCGTTCACCGCCAACCCCGACCGTCCGGTCGAGACGACCGTCCGGCACGTCTATTCGGTCGAGGTGGAGGGAGAGGCGCCGGATGTCGAGATCCGCGTGACCGGCAACGGCTTCCTCTACAAGATGGTCCGGTCGATTTCGGGCTTCCTGCTCGCGGTCGGCACCGGCAAGGAGAAGCCCGAGGCGGTGCGCGAGGTGCTCGATTCCCGTGTCCGCACGGCGCGCGTCGAGAGCGCGCCGGCGTGCGGGCTCACGCTCTGGCAGGTTTACTACGGCGAGGACGGCGCGGCGCTCCGCGCGAGCGCCGGGAGCTTCCCGGACTACGCGCCGCTGCCGCCGCGGGGGAGGGGTTGAAGATTTTCGTGAATATCCGTTCAGGGAAATCCGTCCAAGGAGCAGAACCCCCAACCAGGAGCCAACCATGAAACCCTCCCTCCGTTCCCTCGTCTGCGCGTTCGCGCTCGCCGCCGCGCTCGTCCCAGCTGCCGCCAACGCGCGGCCGCCGCACCACGGCGGCCCGTGGGGCCGTCCCGCACCCGCGTTCCACCACCATCACCACCACGGCGGCCCCGGCTGGTTCTGGGGCGGTCTCGGTCTGGCGGTCGGTTCCGCAATCCTCTACGACGCGCTCACCGATCCGGCGCCCGTCGTGGTCCGGCAGCAGCCGGTCTACGCGCCGCAGCCCGTGCAGCCGGTGGTCGTCCAGCCGCAGCCGGTGGTCGTCCAGCCCCCCGTCTACTACACGGTCCCGATGGACACCGCCGCGCAGCGCGCGGGCGTCGTCGTGCAGACTTCGACCCCGGCGGCGACCACCACGGTCTCCGCGCCGGTCGCGGTCGCCCCGGCGCCCGTGGCGACCGAGGCCGCGCCCGCCGCCGCCGAAGAGGCG
>JAFPUX010000076.1 GCA_017413145.1 Kiritimatiellia bacterium
CGACGAAGACGCCGACGCGCGCGACGTCCTGCGGGACGTCCGCGAAGACTTCGGCCGCGCGCTCGGGCGAGACGTTGCGAGGGCTCGGCGGATGGAACACCGCGCCGAGCGCCGCCGCGCCGGCTTCCGCGCAGAAGCGCGCGTCGTCGGGATCGGTCAAGCCGCAGATCTTGAGAGGGACTTTCATGTCAATGCACAATTTGACTTTGTCATTTGTGAACAATGATGCTCAATTGTCATTTGTGAACAATTCTCGCAATGCGGAGGCGGGGTCGGTGACTCGCATGAGTGCTTCGCCGACGAGGACGGCGTCCGCGCCGGCGGCTTCCGCGAGGCGCAGGCCGGCGGCGTCGCGGACGCCGCTTTCGGCGACGCGGACGCGGTCCGCTGGAATGCGCGCGAGCAGTCCGAACGCGGCGTCCGGGTCGGTGTGGAAGGTGCGCAGGTCGCGGCTGTTCACGCCGACGATCCGCGCGCCGAGGTCGAGCGCGCGCTCGATCTCCGCCGCATTGTGCGCCTCGACGAGCGCGTCGAGGCCGAGGTCCCGCGCGAAGCCGAGAAGGGCGCGCAGGCGGGCGTCGGACAGGGCGGCGACGATGAGCAGCACCGCGGAGGCGCCGCACGCGGCGGCCTTCGCGACCTGCCATTTGGAGACGACGATGTCCTTCCACAACAGCGGCAGCGCCGAGCGCGACCGCGCGAGGGCGAGGTTCGCCGCATCGCCGAGGAAGCGGTGCGGCTCGACGAGAACCGAGAGCGCGGACGCGCCGCCGGCCGTGAGCGCCGCGGCGAGGTCGGCGGGACGGAAGTCGGCGCGGATGAGCCCCTTCGAGGGCGACGCCTTCTTGAGCTCGGCGTTGACGCGCGCCCGCGATCCGGCGGGCCGCCGCAGCGCGGCGAGGAACGACGGCCGCGGCGCGGACGTCTCCGGCCGCGCCAACAGCGCGGAGAGCGGCTCGCGTCGCGCGCCTTCCTCGGCGTCGCGGGCGCGCAGCGCGCAGAGTTCGGAGAGAATGTCGGTCATGTCGAAGGTCTCATGGTCGAATGGTCGTATGGTCGCATGGTCGGGACTTGGAGCGGTCTACGAATTCGAAATCTCGACGAGGCGGCGGAGCTTCTCGTAGGCGGCGCCGGAGTCGATGGATTCTTCGGCTTTCTTCACGCCGGCCGCAAAGTCGGGGACGAGGTCCGCGGCGAGGAGCGTGCCGGCGGCGTTGATCAGGACGACGTTGCGCTTGGCGCCGCGGATCTTCCCGGTGAGGATGCCGGTCGCGATGTCGGCGTTCTCCTTCGCGTCGCCGCCCGCGAGTTCGGCGAGCTCGGCGTAGCCGCCGAAGAGCGGCTCGGGGTCGATGTCGTAGGTGCGGACCAGGCCGTCCTTGAGCTCCGAGCAGCGCGTCGGGCCGGTGACGGTGATTTCGTCCATGCCGTCGCTGCCGTGCACGATCAGCGCGTGCGTGGAGCCGAGCCTCTTGAACACGCCCGCGTAGACCTCGGTGAGCTCGGGCGCGTAGACGCCGATGAGTTGCGTGCGCGCGCCGGCGGGGTTCGTGAGCGGGCCGAGGAGGTTGAAGACGGTGCGGACGCCGAGCTGCTTGCGCGCGGGGCCGACGAACCGCATCGACTTGTGGAAGGTCTGCGCGAAGAGGAAGCAGATGCCGATTTCGTTCAGCGCCTCCTCCATCACCTCGGGCTCGCACGCGAGGTTCAGGCCCAGCGCCTCGAGGCAGTCGGCCGAGCCCGTGCGGCCGGAGCTGGAGCGGTTTCCGTGCTTGGCGACGACCGCGCCCGCGCCGGCGGCGACGAACGCCGTGGTCGACGAGATGTTGAACGTGATGCCGTGGTCGCCGCCGGTGCCGACGGTGTCGACGGTGTTGGGCTTGAGCGACGAAATCTTCGCCGCGGCCTGGCGCATCGCGCGGGCGGCGGCGGCGATCTCGGCGACGCTCTCGCCCTTCGCGGCGAGCGCGGCGAGGAACGCGCCGGTCTGCGCCTCGGTGAGCTGCCCGTGGAAGAGGGCGTCGAAGAGGCCGAAGGTCTCGTCCTCGCCGAGATCGGTGCGGGCGATGAGTTTCGAAAGAATGTCGGGGTAGTTCATGGCGTATTCGGGGTTAAGTGGTTAGGTGGTTGGGAGGTTGGATGGTTCGGCCATGCGCAAAAAGTTCCGGAGGATCCGCTTACCCGACTGGGTCATGATGGATTCCGGGTGGAACTGGACGCCGTGGACGGGGAGTTCGCGGTGGCGGACGCCCATGATGCAGCCGTCGTCGGCGGTCGCCGTGACGACGAGGCAGTCGGGCATCGTGGCGGGGTCCAGGCACAGCGAGTGGTAGCGCATCGCCTTGAACGGGCGCGAGCCGAGCCCGCGGAAGACGCCTTCGCCGTCGCACGTCACCTCGGACACCTTGCCGTGCATGATGCGCTCCGCCTTCACGACGCGGGCGCCGAAGACTTCGCCGATCGCCTGGTGTCCGAGGCACACGCCGAGGATCGGGATGCGTCCCGCGAAGCGACGGATGGCGTCCATCGAGACGCCGGCGTCGGCCGGACGGCCGGGGCCGGGCGAGACGACGAGCGCCGCGGGCGCGAGGGCGTCGAGCTCGTCGACCGTGATTGCATCGTTGCGGAAGACGCGCAGGTCGGCGCCCATGCCGCGCAGTTCCTGCACGATGTTGTAGGTGAACGAGTCGTAGTTGTCGACCATCGCGATCATTGCGCGCCTCCTTCCTTGCGCAGCGCCGCGATTTCGGCGCGGAGCGTCTTCGCGGAGCCGAGCAGCGCGACGCCGCGCGCCATCGCGCCGGCCTTGTTGACGGTTTCGCGGTATTCGTTCTCGGGGACCGAGTCGTAGACGACGCCCGCGCCGGCGCGGACGGTCATGCGGCCGTGCTCGACCGCGGCGGTGCGGATGCAGATCGCGAAGTCCATGTCGCCGCCGAAGGCGAAGTAGCCGACGGCGCCGCCGTAGGGGCCGCGGGGCTCGTCCTCGAGCTCGGCGATCGTCTCCATCGCGCGGACCTTCGGCGCGCCGGTGAGCGTGCCCGCGGGGAACGCGGCGGGGAAGAGGTCGAACGCGTCGCGGCCGTCCTCGATCTCCGCGACGACCTTCGAGACGAGGTGCATCACGTGCGAGTAGCGCTCGACGGACATGAGGTCGACGACCTGCACCGTCCCGGGAATCGCCACGCGGCCGAGCTCGTTGCGCCCCAGGTCGACGAGCATCAGGTGCTCGGCGCGCTCCTTCTCGTCGGCGAGGAGCTCGTCCGCGAGCGCGCGGTCCTCGCGTTCGTCCGCGCCGCGCGGGCGCGTCCCGGCGATGGGCTTGAGGCACGCCGTGCGGCCCTCGAGCTTGATCATCGTCTCGGGCGACGAGCCGACGAGCGTGCAGCCCTCGAGCTTGAAGTAGTAGAGGTAGGGCGACGGGTTCACGAAGCGCTGCATCCGGTAGAGCGCGACCGGGTCGCGCGGCGCGGGCGCCACGAAGCTCTGCGAGGGGACGCACTGGATGAGGTCTCCCTCGACGATGCGCTCCTTCACCTTTGCGACAATGGACTTGAAGTAGTCCGGCGCGTGCGTGGGTGCGAGCGCCGCGACG
>JAFPUX010000077.1 GCA_017413145.1 Kiritimatiellia bacterium
AGGGTTCAGCTCTCGCCCTTCGGCGAATTCACGCTTAACGACGGAGGCAGGAAAGACGGCACGGTGCAGCACTGCACCAGGGCGGCGTTCGAGGCCATGGTCGCGAACTGGCGGGAGGCCGGCTCTCCGGACATCCTCGTCGACGTGGACCACGCGAGCGCCAGGGGCGGCACGACGGAGGCGGCCGCCTGGTGCAACGCGCTCGAAGTCGGCGACGACGGCCTCTACGGCGTCTTCAACCTGACGCCCCGCGGCCGCGAGCTCGTCGAAAACCGAGCATACCGCTTCGTAAGCCCCGGGTGGACGCTGTCGGAGGGGGGAACCCCGACAAGACTCTGCTCCGTGGCGCTCACCAACAGACCCAATCTCCCCGTGAGGCCGGTCGTCAACTCCGGCGGCGCGGGCGGCAGGGATCCCGACGATCCCGACAACAACCAACAGGAAGGAACCCCAGCAATGGACCTCAAGAAAATCGCGGCCGCCCTCGGACTGACGGAAACGGCCACGGAAGACGAAATCCTCGCCGCCATCAAGGCGATGCAGGACCGCGAGGCGCAGGCGGCCGAGGAAGCCGCGAACGCCCAGGCGGAGAAGTTCGCGGACGACGCCGTCAAGGCCGGCAAGATCGCCGCCAACGCCAAGGAGGCCGTGAAGGCCGCATGGCGCAAGAACCCCGAGGTCGCGGCGGAGATGCTCAACTCCCTCGCCCCGGGACAGCCGAAGTCGCCGCTCCCCGACTTCTCGCGCGCAAGGGCACCGCAGGCCCTCAACGCCGCGGCCCCCGGCAAGGGCGCCACGCCCGCCGAGGTGTACAACCACTACATGGCGATGGCGGAGGGCCCCGAGAAGGACGCCTACCTCGCCGCCAACGCCCAGGCCATCTCCGACGGCTACGAGGCCGTCCACAACGTCAAGTAACCCCAACGAAAGGAACACGCCATGCCATCCACATTCGCAGGCCATGAACTCTACTCCAAGAAGGCGCTGAAGGTCCTCCCGGCCCAGCTCGCCTTCCTCGGCGCCTTCTCCACCGACATCTCCGGCGAGGCGATCGGGCCGTCCAAGTCGGTGGATGTCCCGCTCGTCGAGATGGACGCGGCGGGCACGTTCAACCGCACGTCCAACAACTTCGCGCGCCCCGCCGGGACGCCGAAGACCGCCAAGGTCACGTTCGGCGACCCGATCATCACGGGCTTCGCCGTCACGGCCGACCAGGCCTCCAAGATCGACAAGGCGTTCTGGGAGGGCAAGGCCGAGCTCAACATGACGTCCGTCGCGGCCTCCGCCTCGACGGCCGTCACGGACCTCGTCACCAAGGCCAACTTCGACAAGGCGGTCACCTCCGTCGGCGCCAGCTCCGCGTTCACGAAGTCGGGCGTCGCCAAGATCGCCGCCGCCATCGAGAACTCCACGAACAAGCTGCGCGTCCGCTTCTCGACGCTCGTCCTCTCCGGGGAGTACTTCTACGCGCTCCTGTCCGGCCTCGACGCCAACGTCTACGGCGGCACCGAGGCGATCCGCGGCGGCGTGATCCCGGGCCTCTTCGGGTTCCGCAAGGTCATGACGCTCCCCGGCCTCTCGACGCCCGGCTTCGTGTGCGAGCCGTCGTGCATCGCGTTCGCGGCGCGCGGGTTCCGCCCCACCGACGACAGGCCCTACAACGTCGTCCGCGAGCTCAAGGAGCCGGAAAGCGGCCTCACGCTCACGCTCGTCGAATACCCCGACGGCCCGAGCGGCGACCTCTCCGAGTCCGTCACCACGCGCATCGGCGCGTCGGTCGGCGACGGCGGCGCCCTAGTGCGCCTCGTCTCCGACTCGACCGACTCCTAGGAGGCGCCATGAGGAACGCGCTCCTTGCACTCTCGCTCCTCGTCTCCGGCGCGGCGCTGGCCGCGCCGGAGGCCGTGGAGCTCGCGCCCGGCGCCGAATGGGCGTCGCCCGGATGCCGCCTGGCCGCAGTGCGCGTCGTCTCGTCCGTCGCGGCGGGGACCGCGCAGATCGTCGGCGTCACCGCCCTCGACGTGTACACCAACGCCACGGAGACCGTCTCGGAGACGGAGGTGCTCTGGCGGCGCGTCTACACCAACGGCGCCGAGGCCGTGACGAACACGTACCCGGCACAGGTCGCCTATGCGCCGCACCCGCCGTGGCTCGTCGCCTCCGAGGGGTGGGTCACGAACATCTCCTCGCGGACGGTGACGCGCCGCGTCCCGACCGGGCAGGTGCTCATGCTCACCAACTCGCTCGCGTCCGTGACGTGCTCCGGCGGCCTCGGCTACGCGGCCCCGGAGGGCCCCGGCGCGTGGCTTGCGCCCGGCGAGACGGTTTCGTGGACCGGCACGGCCAGCGGCCGCGCCATCCTCTTCCTGGAGCGGTAGCATGGCGAACTGGCGGACCATATCCGAAACCGATCTCGCCTCGTCACTGTCGCAGGAGGAGGTCGACAAGTACCGGCGCAGCTCGCCGCACGACGGCGCCGACCCGGTGGCGCGCCTGCTGGCGTCGACCGTCGAGACCGTGCGCGGGTACGTCGCCTGCAACGGCGCCGTGCGCATGGGGCCGGCAGGGACCATCCCGTGCGGGCTGGTGATCCCGGCCATGGACTACGCCATGGGCAAGGTCCTGGTCCGCCAGAACATCGAACTCAACGAAGACCGCCGCGAGGCCCTGCGCAAGGCGCAGGAGCTCTTCGAGGCGATCGCCGCCGGGAAGATAACCCCCGAAAGCTACACCGAGGACGGGGAACTCGACGAGGACGCCAGGCCGGCGACCTCGCCGATTGCCGACGACGGCCCGCCCCGCACCCTCGGCGGCCCGATCTGGTGACGCCATGACGGACATCGAGAAATCGGCATCCACATCGGTCCTCTGCGCCCTGCTCGCGGACGTGGCGTCCGCGCTGCGAGGTGCGCCGGACACGGTGTGGGCGCTTCCGGACGCGCCGGTCCTCACGGCCGCCGAGGGCGACCTCGACGGCCGCATAAACGCGGCCCTGGGCCGCCTCGGCCTCTGCGCGACCGTCATGCTCTCCTCCGTGACCGGTGCCAAGGCCGCGCTGCCGGGGCCGATCTTCGATGCGGCGGAACTCGTCGTCGAAGTCTGCGAGGCCTCGCCGCTCAACCGCGCCGACGGCGGGACCGGCGTCGCGGCCATCGAGGCGGCCGAGATGGCCGCGCGGGCGCTGCACCAGAGGAGGCTCGGCAGCGGCCGCCTCCTCTACGTGACGGACATCGTGCCCTTCGCGCAGCCGCCCGCGCCGGCGGACGTCTGCTGGCACGTCCGGCTCAAGACCGGCGAAGTCAACCTCCTCAGCAAGAAAAGGATCAGCTAAATGGCAATCACACCTCCCGCCCTCGCGGGCGACCTAATCTACATGGGCGCGGCGCACATCTGCTACGACCCGGCCAACTCCAAGTACATCTGGTGCGAGGGCGACGTGACGGTCGAGCTCAAGCGCGCCACGCTCGACGTGCCCGTCGCCGGCTTCGGCCAGGTGACGGACCCGTCGACCGACGAGACCGTCGAAGTCACCTTTACGCCGGCGAACCGCGTGGACGCCGGGATCCTCTCCTGGATGTTCGGCGGCCTCTTCTCGGCCAGGCCGGGGTCGAGCTACTTCGGCGGCACGGACCACCCTCTCTGGATCCACACGATGGACGGCCGTGTCCTCAAGATCGCCAACTGCCTGCCGACGAGCTGGCCGGGCGTCTGCTTCGGCGTCGCCCAGAAGCGCTGGAACGGTCAGGTCACGTGCACCGGCATCCTCTCGCGCGGCAAGGCCCGCACGGCCTCGAACGCGCTCTTCACGCCCTGGGCCGACCTCGCCTGGACGCTCTCGCCCGACGAGGACGAGTTCCCGCAGCAGGTCTGCGAGGCGAAGTGGGCGGGCATCGGATCCGGCAACACCGTCCTCCAGGCGATGGAGGGCTGGACGCTCGCCGTGCAGCCGAGCCTCGCGCCGCTCACGGTCAGCAACCTCGGCACCATCGACTACCGCGTCCAGGACGTCGTCATCGAGGTGTCGGCGGTCCCGGCCAACGCCTCCGAAGCCGACCTCTGGGGCACCTCCGCCCTCGGCGCCTCCCGCGCCCTCGGCACCCCGCTCGCGGGCGGGCAGATGACGATCATGGAGGACTACCCCGGGCTCTGCGCCACGCTGCCGAACATGGTCTGGGTGGATCGCCCGACGCGCTTCGACCCGGCGAACCCCATCGCCGGCCAGTGCAAGTGGCGCAGCCGCCGCAGGCACGACGGGACGGGCTGGTCCGCGGTCGCGACGCTCGCGATGGCCGCCGCGCCCTCCAACGGATAGGGAGTAGTCCGTGACGGTCCAGCTGACAAAGGACGGCCAGACGCCCGTGACCATCTGCCACGGCGCGCAGTACGTCGGGACGACCGGCAAGTGGGTCGGCCCGCTCGGCGACAGCGCCTTCTCCTGCAAGTGGCACACGCTGGCGCGGGAGTTCATCGGCGCGGCGGACGCCTCGCCGAAGAACCTCGGCAACCGCCTCTGGGAGGTGCCGCTGGAGTGCGGCATGGAATGCGACTCCGAGGCGGACGCCTGGTCGGAGTACTACAGCTGGGCCGCCTCGCTCCCCTACGGCGGGTGGGCCCTCAAGTTCACGCTGGACGACGGGCGCACCGTGACCTACGGCTCAGCCGAGATCGCCGAGCTGGACATGTCGGTCCACGGCTGCTTCCTGATCGCCCGCTACAAGTTTCTCTGCGGCCGCCCGACGGTCGCAAGCTAAAGGAGTCATAATGAAAAGGCCTTTTGCAATCTTGATGTTGTCCGCTTGCATGGCCCTTGCAGCCCATGCGCAGGGAATCGTGGAATGGCAGGCGGACGTGGCCCGCTGGCAGTCCGCCGACTGGGACTGCGGGCGCGGCGAGACGCTGCGCCTCGCACCGTCGTTCATTTCTGGGCGGAGCGCCCTCGACCTCTCCGGAATCGGCGAGGCGTCTTTCCACTGGCAGACGAACGGCATGGGCCATCTGTACTGGTCGGCCCCGGCCCGGATCGACACGAACTCGCGCCCGCACAGGCTCGTCGCGGACTTTGAACCGTGGATGGACTGCGGCGCGGCCAAATACGACTACTTCTTCCGGGCGGGCGCGACGAACGGACCCGTCCAGTACCGCGCGCACGGCACGATCCGCATGCACGGCTCGCCCGGCGCGGCGCCCAACGCCCTCCCGCTGCCGGTTCCCGTCCTCGACTTCGCCCGCATTACCGTCACCAACGCCCCCTGGGGCGAG
>JAFPUX010000078.1 GCA_017413145.1 Kiritimatiellia bacterium
GCGCGGGCGAACTTCTGCAGCACGCGGTTGTCCTGCTCGTTCTGCGAGGAGTGCATGCCGGGGTCGTCCGCCGAGACGACGACGAGGCCGCCGTGCACGCCCTCGTAGGTGTAGGTCATCAGCGGGTCCATCGCGACGTTGAGGCCGACGTGCTTCATGCACACCAGCGCGCGGGCGCCGGCGACCGAGGCGCCGATGCCGATCTCCATCGCGACCTTCTCGTTGACGGACCACTCGCAGTCGATCTCGCCCTTGAACTTGGCGATGTTTTCGAGGATCTCGGTGGACGGCGTACCGGGGTATGCGGAAGCGACGTGGCAGCCGGCGGCGTAGGCGCCGCGGGCGATGGCCTCGTTGCCGGAGAGGAAGAGCTTGCTCATGGTCTACAGGTCTTGAAGGTCAGAAAGTCTTGAAGGTCTTGAAGGTCAGAAAACGCGAAGACCGGAACGTCGGAAGGGCGGAAAGGCGGAGACGAACCACGCGGTTATTTGTGCGTGATGGTCGCGGTCGCCGAGAAACCGACGGCCGCGGACGAGGTCGAGTTGCTCGACGTCGAGCCGCCGGAACCGACGTTGGCGCCGATGGCGGTGGCCGTGACGTACTGGACGCCTTCGCCGGCCGCCGTGGCCGTGTAGACGACCGACCGGCCGACCGTGGCGGAGAGCGTGCCGAGATGCGTATCGGACAGGGACCAGCGGAAGTTGTCCCAACCGACGGCGGTCAGACCGACCATGCCGCCTTTGGACACTTCGGCGTGGCCGGGGGTGATGACGACGTCGTTCGCTTCGGCCGATTCGCAGCCCGCGGAAAGCGCGAGGGCGGCGGCGGCGCAGGCGCACAGGGCGGCGGAGAGGAGTCGGAATCGTTTCATGGGAAGGATTTCCTCGCGGGCGGACGCCGCGTCCCCCGTCGGGAGCCGCGTCCGCCGATGCCGCAAAGGATAGCAAAGTCCGCGCGCGAAGGAAAGCGGGAAATCGGCCCCGGAAGCGGGTTTTCTTTTCCGCCGGATTCTGGTATCCTTGCCCCCGTTCCGGCAATCATACCGCATCCACGACATGAAACCGTTTTCCCCCGAAGAAGTCAAGAAGGCCGCCAACGTCCTGCGCGGCCTGGCGATCGACGAAGTCCAGCAGGCCAATTCCGGCCACCCCGGCATGCCGATGGGCATGGCCGACGTCGCCGCCACGCTCGCCCTCAACCACCTCCGCGTCTCCGGCGCGATGCCCGCCTGGCCCGACCGCGACCGCCTCGTCTTTTCCGGCGGCCACGGCTCCGCCCTGCTCTACGCGCTCCTGCACGAGCTCGGCTTCGGCCTGACGCTCGACGACCTGCGCGGCTTCCGCCAACTCGGCACGAAGACGCCCGGCCACCCCGAGCGCGGCCGTACGGCCGGCGTCGAGGTCTCCACCGGCCCGCTCGGCCAGGGCTTCGCCAACGCCGTCGGCATGGCGCTTTCGCAGGCGATGGCCGCCGCACGCTTCAACGCCCCCGACGCCGAGATTCTCGCCCACTGGGTCTGGGTCCTCTGCGGCGACGGCGACCTCGAGGAGGGGATCTCGCACGAGGCGGCGTCCTTCGCCGGCGCGCTCAGGATCCCGCGCCTCGTCGCGCTCTACGACAGCAACGGCATCTCGATCGAGGGCAAGGTCGCGGACGCCTTCCGCGACGACACGCCCGCGCGTTTCAAGGCCTACGGGTGGCGCGTGCTCGCGTGCGACGGCCACGACCCCGCCGCGATCGACAAGGCGCTCCGCCGCGCGAAGAAGCTTTCGCTGGACGGCCCGGTCCTCGTCGTCTGCCGCACCACGATCGGCTTCGGCTCCCCGAACCGCGCCGGCACGGCCAAGGTCCACGGCGAACCGCTCGGCCCGGACGAAGTGAAGCTCACGAAGAAGGCGCTCGGCCTGCCCGAGAACGAAGCGTTCCACGATCCGGCGGACGTCCGTGCGCTCTTCGAGAAACGCGCCGCGGCGACGAAGCGCCTCGCCCGCAAGAGCGAGCGCGTCCGCAAGGCCGCGCTCGCCGCCGATCCGGCCAAGGCCGCGCTCTGGGACGCCTGTGCGAAGAAGGCGGTCCCCGCCGACCTCGCCGCGAAGCTCCCCGCGTTCGACCCCGCGAAGGCCGTCGCCACGCGCGCGGCGTCCGGCAAGGTCCTGCAGGCGCTCGCCGCGGAGCTGCCGTGGCTCGTCGGCGGCTCGGCCGACCTCGCGCCGTCCAACAAGACGTGGCTCGACGCGTATCCCGCGGTCGCGCCCGGCGACTTCTCGGGCCGCAACGTCCACTTCGGCATCCGCGAGCTCGGCATGGCCGCGATTCAGAACGGCATGCTGGCGGACGGCTTCTTCGGCGTCTACACCGCCACGTTCGCAGTCTTCGCCGACTACGTGAAGCCCGCGCTGCGCGTCGCCGCGCTCTCGGAGCTGCCCGCTCTCTACGCCTTCACGCACGACTCGTTCGCGGTCGGCGAGGACGGCGCGACGCACGAACCCGTCGAACAGCTCGCCGCGCTGCGCGCCACGCCGGGCGTCGTCGTCCTGCGCCCGGCGGACGCGACCGAGACGGCCGCCGCGTGGGCGGTCGCCGC
>JAFPUX010000079.1 GCA_017413145.1 Kiritimatiellia bacterium
CGTGCCGCCGCGACGGCCGCGCGGTCGCCGTCCCCGCGTGGGATCGCGCCGCGAAGGCGTATTTCTGGGCCGCGCTCGCGCCGGACGAACCGCTCGCGCCGGGCCCGCTCGGCATCCCGCAGCCGGCCGAGCCGCGCCGCGTCGAAGCAGCCGCGGTCGACCTGTTCGTCGTCCCCGGCGTCCTCTTCGACCGCGCCGGCACGCGGCTCGGCCACGGCGCCGGGCATTTCGACCGGCTCCTCGCCGGACGCCGCCCGGACGCGGCCGTCCTCGGCCTGGCCTTCCCGTGGCAGGTCGTCGATGTGCCGCTCCCGCGCGGCCCGTTCGACGTCCCCGTCGACCGCGTCCTCGCCTGAGCCGCCGCCCCCGGCTTCCCGCGCCCGGCAAACGCCCGCCCCCGGCGAACGCCATCGATATCCGCACAGCAGCACCACCGAATTCTCATCGTATTACTTATTGAATTTTTAAAAGTAGAATGATATTGCTATTTGCGGCGATTCGGGGTAGAATGCCCAGCCATGCCCTACGGATTCCGAAATGCCATTGGCCGACGCCCGGCCGGCCACGGCCGGCACGCGCGGCGTTATCGCTACGCGCCGGCGTTCGCGAGCCCGCGCTACTGCCGCGCGCCGGCCGAGCGGTTCTCGTATGTCCCGAACGCAAGGAAGGCCAACCGAAACCTCGCGATGACAGTGGCGCCGTTCGCAGTCCTCTGGTACGCCGCGCCGCTCTTCATGGCCGGTTTGCTCGGCGTCGGTTTCCTGTACGGGTTGCTCGGGCCGGCGGTCCAACGCGCGCTCGCCGCGCGGCGTCGCGGGCTCGCAGCCGCGGAGCGCGCCCAGAAGGCGATGCGCGTCGTGCACCGCGCGTCCCGCCGCGAATCGCCGTCGCGCGAGCTGCTGCTGCGTTGCTGGGAGCTGTCGCGGACGTCGCTCGAGGGCAAGATCCTGCTCGGTTCGCTGCTCGGCGACGTCGATGCCGTGGAGGACCATTCCTACATCCGCGGCGACGGCGGGGAGATCGTCGGGCGGCGCGGCGGCGTGCGGCGCTGGCTCGACGCGACGTGTCCGCCCCTCGTGAAGCACTACAAGACGCTCATGCGGTACAAGGCGATGGCGGACAAGTTCCGGCGCGCGTGCGGGCTCGGGGACCCGGATTCGGCCGAGGACGCGCTGGCGGCGGGCGAGCCCGCCGCCAGCGGGAGTTCAGATCTCAAATTTCAGATTTCAAATCTCAGATCTCAGGTTTCGGATTTCGACACGCGGAAGGTCGATGCGCGGTTGGCGCCGACGCTGGCGGCGACGCTCGCGGCGGCGCGGAAGCGAGCGCGAGAGCTGCTCGCGGAGCACCGAACGGCGAAAGCGCTCGACGACGCGCTGTGGGCGGCACTCGGGCTCGTACGGACGCGACGACGTCCCGCCGCGGCGTGACCCGCCGCTCCGCGGAAAAATCGCCGGCTCGGCCCCTTTGACTAGAAAACGGGGGGTCGAGAAACGTATATATACCAGAAGCCGCACTTTCCCCGACACGAAATCTTTACAATTCCATGACAATTCGGAAAACGATTTGTGCTAGAATCCCCCGCATCCGACCCAACCTCCAACCAGCCAACCCCGCCACGCCATGAAACGAATCGCACTGCTCCTCACCGTCCTGATGGCCGGGCTCCGCCCCGGCCAGACCGCCGCCGCCGAGCCCGGCGCGTCGGTGTCCTTCGTCGACACGGCGTTCGCCGAGAAATGGGCCTTCGCCGCCGACCGCGCGGCGCTGCTCGACGAGCTGCCGCCCCTCTCTGACGCGCGCTTCTACTACGCGACGCTCCTCCTGCAGCTGCAGGGCAAGACCGACGAGGCGCGCACGTCGCTCGACGCCTGGCGCGACGCGTGGCTCCGGCGCAACGGCATCAACAACGCGGAGCCGGCGCTCGAGGAATACCGCCGCCTCAAGCGCCGCCAGGCCGTGCTCGAGTTCTTCGCGGAGAAGAAGGGCTTCACGGGGATGGACCTCGCGAAGGCGCTCGACGTCACGGTGCCGGACGCGACGCGCCGTCCGGATTCGGCGCAGCTGGAGTGGCCGACCGCGTTCCCGGCCGTCGATCCGGCCGCCCGCGCGCTCGAGGCGTGGAGCAAACCGGACAAGCGAGCGTTCCTCCGCCGCGACCTGGACGCCAAGTTCGTCCCGGCCGCGCTCGCCGCGGGCCTCAAGCCCGATCCGGCGGACGTCCCGTCGCTCCTCTCCCGCACGGAGCTCGCGGACGCGCCCGGCATCCTCGACATCGTGGAAGCGGACCTTCTCGACCGCACGACCAAGACGGGGCTGGTCGACACCAACAAGCGGTTCGGCGCCCGCGCCGTTCACAAGGCGCTGCCGCTGTCGTCGCTGCTCGAACTGCGCAAGCGACTCGCGGACACGCCCGCGCGGGTGGACGACACCCCCGAGTTCATCGCGGCCGTGATCGCGGCGCTCGGGCCGGACGCGGAGTCGGGCCTGCCCGACGACGAGGAGAACAGGCGGCACCTCGAGCGCGTCGTCGCGTTCGCCGAGACGCTCCCGCCGAAACGTTCGGCGGTCCTCGCCGCCGCGCGCTACCGCGCGCTCGAAGCCGCGCCCGGCCTCCCGCCCGCCAAGCAGATCGCGGAGTATCTCGCGACGCCGCGCCGCTGGGCGCAACACAAGGGAGATCCGATCAAGGAGAAATGGAGCCGGCTTCCGGACGCCGTCTTCGATCCGGTGCCCGACGCCTGCCGCCGCGCGGCGCCGAAGCGGCTCGATCCGCCGGACTCCGGCTTCGAGGAAGTCTTGATCCGCGAGCTCCTCCTCGCGCACTTCGTCGCGGGCACGGCGTCCGCCACGGACTTCAAGCCGTTGCTCAACGCGAAATGGCTCGACGAGATCACGATCGAGGCGGACCTGCTCGCCGGCCGCGAGACCGATCCGGAGCGCGTCCGCTCCGCGCTCGGCGACGCGGCGTTCGCCGCGCTGCGCAACCGGCGCACGCTCGCCTGGCCGCGCGGGACGGCGTCGCTCCGCTTCGCGCCGGACGCGCCCGTCTCGCTCCGGCTCGACGTGAAGAACGTCCCGCAGGTGCGCGTGGCGGTCTACGACCTGGACGCCTTCGCGGTCGTGCGCGAGCTCGGCGGCGACCCGGGGGCGGACATCGGCCTGGAGGGCTGCGTCCCGACCGCATCGCGGACGCTCGACTTCTCCGCCGTGCCGGCGATGCGCCAGCATGCCGAGACGCTCGACTTCCCCGAGATGGCGCGGCCCGGCCTCTACGTGGTCGAGGTGTCCGGCTCGGGGCTCGCGGCGCGCGTCCTCGTGCGCAAGGGCGGGCTGCGCGTCGTGCACCGCATCGCCGCGTCGGGCATCGTCTTCACGGCGCTCGGCGACGACGGCGCGCCGCGCGCGGACGCGGAGCTGTGGCTCGGCGACCGCAAGTTCGCGGCCGACCGGGAGACGGGCGAGATCGCCGTGCCGTTCGGCACCGACGTCAACGGTCCGCAGAAGACCGCGGTCGTCCGCGCCGGGCGCGTCGCGCAGGCGGTCCGCTTCCAGCTGCCGGCGGAGGTCTACATGCTGGCCGTCTCCGGCGCGCTCCCGGCCGAAAGCATCGTCCCGGGCGAGGAGGCCGCGCTCGTGTTGCGCCCGCGGCTGTCCGTCGCCCTGGCCGACGAGCCGGTGTCGCTCGCGATCGTCGAGAACCCCGAGCTCGCGCTGAGGCTCGTGAACCTCGACGGCACGGCGAGCGACGAGACGTTCCCGCTCGCGCCGTTGCGCGACGGCGAGGACGTCGTCCACCGCTTCCTCGTCCCGGCGGGCCTGCGCACGGTCGAGGCGACGCTCCGCGGAACGGTGCGCAACGTGGCCGCCGGCAAGGCGGAGCCCGTCTCCGCGACGTTCTCCGCCTCGTTCGCGACGATCGAGAGCACGGACCGCGTCGCAACGGTCCTCTTCTCGCGCGACGCCGCCGGCGCGCGGCTCGAAGTGCGCGGCCGCGCGGGCGAAGCCCTCGCCGGCGAGCCGGTCTGCGTGGGACTGCGTTGCGCGGACGGTTCAGACGACGTGCGCAACCTGCAGACGGACGCAAACGGCGCGATCGACCTCGGTCCGCTCGCCGCCGTCGAGACCGTTTCCGCCACGTGCCGCAAGCAGTCCTACGCGTGGGACGTCCCGGAGACGGAGCGGGGAACGCAACCGGACGTTGTCGCCGTCGCAGCCGGCGAGCGCGCGGTCCTCTTCTTCCCCGGCTACGCGCCCGAGGGCCTGCCCGCGCGCGACCAGCCCGCCGCCTGGTTCTCGGTGCGCAAGCTGCGTGCGGACGGCGAGCCCGGCGAAAGCGCCGTCTCGGCGCTGACGTTGCTCGACGGCAGCCGCGTCGCGTTCGACCCGCCCGGCCCGGGCGTCTGGCGCGTCACGGCGCGCCGCACCGCGCGCCGCGCGGAACACGGGGTTGAGGTGCACGTCGTCGACGCGCAGCCCGCCGCCGTGCGCGCCGGGCTGCTCGCGTGCGGCGCGTTCGCGTGGCCGGACTCGGCACCGCACTTTGCGCCGCGCGTCGCTTTCGCGAAGCCCGGCAAGGACGGTTCGCTCGTCGTCGGCGTCGTGCACGCCACGGAGCTCACGCGCGTCCACGCCGTGGCCCGCCGCTTCGCGCCGCGCCAGGGCGCGAGGGACGATCCCTACGAGACGCTCAAGGCCGGGGTTCCCACGCAGGCCCGGTTCGACTTCTGGCCGACCGCGGCCACCGTCCCGGCCGACGCGATCCGCATCGGCGACGAGGCGCGCTACGTCCTGGACCGCGCCGGCCTGCCGCGCCCGCTCGGCGTGATGCTCGACCGGCCGAGCGCGCTCGTTTCGCCGTGGAGCCCGTCCGAGGCGGCGACCGGCCGGAACGACGCCGCATTGGGCGAGTCGTTCAACGGCATCATGGCCTCGCGCTCGCCCGCCATGCGCGGCAAGGCGCTCGGCGCCTACGGCGCCCACGGCGCCGCGCACCCGCGCGCGCCGCTGCCGTCCTTCGCGTTCCTCCCCGCGCCGGCGGTCGTCCTCGCCAACGCGAAGCCGGACGACAAGAACCTCCTGCGCATCCCCGCCGAGGCGCTGGAGGGCTTCGCCGACGTGAAGGGGACCAAGGTCTTCGTTTACTATCCCGCAGACGGCGTCAGCCCGGCCCAGAAGCTGCAGATGATCACCCAGCGCGGCGGGAATGTCGGCGTCGCGGGGGTCAGAGGCAATTTCGACGACGC
>JAFPUX010000080.1 GCA_017413145.1 Kiritimatiellia bacterium
CGTCGTCCGCGAGGCGTTGCAGCGCGAGCGCTTCGGGCCCTTCGCCGACGAGCACCGCGCGGGAGAGGAGGCGGCCGCGGGCGCGCAGACGCGCGATGGCGGCGTTGACGAACCGCCGCAGCGCCCACGCGCACGGGATGTCGAGCAGCAGCACGAGCGGCAGGAAGCCGCGCATGTGCCACGTGTTCTTGCGGAAGAACATCGCCGCCGCGACGAACAGCAGCACCGCGAGGTTGGACACGATCAGGTTCCAGAGCAGCGGCGTGTGGCGCAGGCGGCGACGGCCTTCGTAGAGCCCGAAGACCGCGTACAGGGCGAACAGCGGGACGCCGAGGACGAGCAGGTACCAGCCGGCGTTTTCCAGGTACGTGGCGGCGTGCCCGTGAAGCCCGCCGGCCCGGTCGAAATCGGACGGCTCGATCCCGAACCGGACGGCGAGCGCGAGCGCGTAGGCGAACACGAGCGCCAGCGCGTCCGAAACGAAGTGCGCCAGGTCGACGAACGCCGCGCCGCGCGCCGCCGGATTGCGCGGCGGACGCGCCTCGGGATCGAACCCGTCCCAGAGACCGGTCCCCTCCCCCGCCCTTTCCGGCGCTTCCGCGCTCACCGCGACGCCTCCGTCCGGACGGCCTCGACGAGCGCCGGAACGGCGTCCGCCTCGGAGAACTTCTCCCCGCGCTCGCCGCGGCGGTAGAGGTAGAAGCAGCCGGGACCGCCCACGAGCGCGAGGTCCGCGTCGCGCGCTTCGCCCGGTCCGTTCACGACGCAGCCCATCACGGCGACGTGCAGCTTCTTCAAGCCGGGTTCTTCGCGGTAGAGCCGTTCCAGCGCGTCCTCGACGCGGCGCGCCGTCCCGATCAGGTCGCACATCGTGCGGCCGCACGTCGGGCAGCTCGTCACGTCCGGCCCCGGTTCGCGCAGGCCGAGCGAGCGCAGGACCGCGAGCCCCACGCGCACCTCGTTCTCCGGCGCGTCGGTGAGCGAAACGCGGATCGTGTCGCCGATGCCCTCCGCGAGCAGGATGCCGAGCGCGACGGACGACGAGACGGTCCCGCGCAGGAGCGTCCCGGCCTCGGTGAGACCGAGATGCAGCGGATGGCGCGTCTTGGACGAAAGCAGCCGGTAGGCGGCGACCATGCGCGGCACGTCGGACGCCTTCACGGAGACCTTGATGTCGCCGAACCCGGCGTCCTCCAGCAGCGCGATCTCCCCGAGCGCGCTCTCGACGAGCGCCTCGGCCGTCGCGCCGCCGTGGCGCGCGAGGACCTCTTTCTCGAGCGAGCCGGCGTTCACGCCGATGCGGATCGGGACGCCGCGGTCCTTCGCCGCGGCCGCGACCTCGCGGACCTTCGCCGCGGAGCCGATGTTGCCGGGGTTGATGCGGAGGCCGTCCACGCCGGCCTCCAGCGCGGCGAGCGCGAGGCGGTGGTCGAAGTGGATGTCCGCGACGATCGCGCGGTCCGGGCCGAGCGCGCGCTTGATCGCCGCGAGCGCGGCGGCCGCCGCCGCGTCGGGAACCGCGAAGCGGACGACGTCCGCGCCGAGGTCGAAACAGGCGCGCGCCTGGGCGGCGCTCGCCGCGGCGTCGCGCGTGTCCGTGTTGGCCATCGTCTGGACCGAAACGGGCGCCCCGCCGCCGATGGCGACGGCGCCGAGCCGGATCCGGTGCGTGGTTTCCCTGGGAAGCGCGGTCTGCATGACGCGCCGCATTCTACCAGACACAGCGCCCCGCGGCAAGCGCTTGAACCGCGCGGCGGGCTCGTGTATACTGTGCCGCATCCGAACAACCCCGGAGAAAACCCGTCGATGAACAACCCCATCTGGATCATGTCGAGCGCGTTCCCGCGCCTTTCGTTCAAGCAGGTCGCCGCCAAGGCCAAGGAGGTCGGCGCCCAGGGCATGGAGCTGTGCGTCTTCCGCCGCGACGGCACGCGCAAGGACCACGTCGCCACGCACCTGGACTACGAGAAGTTCACGCGCGACGACGCCGCGCGCCTGCTCGACTTCCTCGGCAAGGAGCGGCTCCGCGTCTCGGTCGGCGCCTACGACAACATGATCGGCGGCGACCCCGCCGAGCGCGTCAAGAACCAGAACCACATCCTCAAGCTCATCCGCATCGCGCACCTGCTCGGCGGCAACGCGAACGACGTCGTCGTGGGTACCTTCGTCGGCTACGACAACGCGCTCGGCCGGGAGGACGGCGGCTTCGAGAAGAACCTGATGCTCTACAAGAAGGTCTTCGGGCCGATCGTGAAGTACGCCGAGAGCCTCGGCGTCACGCTCGTCTACGAAAACTGCCCGATGGAGGGCTGGCAGCCCGCGACCGCGCCGGACACCTGCAACAACCTGCCCTGCACTCTCGCCGCGCGCAAGCTCATGTACGCGCTCATTCCCAGCAAGGCGCACGGCGAGATCTACGACCCGTCGCACGACGTCTGGCAGCACGTCGACCCGAGCGACGTGGTCCTCGCCTCCGACATGAAGCGCATCAAGCGCATCCACATCAAGGGCACGCGCAACTTCGCGCGCGACGCGGCGGCCGTCCACTGGGGCCGTCTCTTCCCGCAGCAGACGGTCGACCCGAAGCTCGCGAAGAAGGCCGGCGTCCCGCTGCCCGCCAACGAATGGGACCGCCACCACTACGAGCCGCGCGTCCCCGGCTTCGGCGGCAGCGATTCGATGGACTGGTCGCTTTTCCTGGAGACGCTGATGAAGCGCGGCTTCGACGGCCCGTTCTCCATCGAGAACGAGGGCTGCAATTCCTCGCACACCGGCAACATGGGCGCCACCGTGCAGGGCTTCAAGGCCGCCGTGCTCAACACGGCCCCGGTCGTGTGGCCGCTCGGCCCGAACGGCTACGAATACGACTGGTCGCGCGCCAAGCCCCTCGCCCCCGCCGCGAAGAAGGACGTCCCCGTCGTCACGATGGCGGACCTCTAGCGCCCTCCGCAAGGCGGGCGCGACCCCCTACCCGATCGCGTCGGCGAGGAGGTCGTAGTCCGTGTGGCCGGCGATGCGGACGCGGAGGAAGTCGCCCGGCTTCGCGCCCGCGGGGACGCCGCGGACGTAGGTGACGCCGTCGATGTCGTCCGGCGCCTGGCGCCCGGTGCGGCCCGTCCACGGCGCGCCGCGCTTCGCGGGCGGCGTCTCGAGCAGGACCTCGTCCTCCGTCCCTTCGAGCGCGGCGAGCTTCGAGGCGACGATCTCCGCCTGCGCCGCCATGAGGCGCGCGCGGCGCGCTTCGGCGACGCGCGCGGAGGGGCGGCCCGGCATGTCGAACGCGGGCGTGCCCTCCTCGGGCGAGAAGACGAACGCGCCGAGGTGGTCGAACGCGGTCTCCCGGACGAACCGCACGAGCGCCGCGGCGTCGCGCGCCGTTTCGCCGGGGAAGCCGACGAGGCACGTCGTGCGGAGCGTCGCGCCGGGGAGTTTCGCGCGGATGCGCGCGGCCATTTCCGGAACGAGCTTCACGGTGTCCGCGCGGCGCTTCGCACGCAGCACGGACTCGGAGGCATGCTGCACGGGGACGTCGAAGTACGGCAGCACGTGGCGACTGGACGCGACGAAGTCGAGCAACGCGTCCGTGATGCCGGCCGGGTGGCCGTAGAGCAGGCGCACGCGAAAGCGGCCCGGCAGCGCGTCGAGCTTCCGCAGGAGCGACACGAGGTCCGTGCCGTCGCGGCGGTCGAGCCCGTAGGCGGTGACGTCCTGCGCGATGACGTCCAGCTCTCGGATGCCGCGGCCGAGCAGCGCGCGCGCCTCGGCGACGCAGTCCGCGACGGGGCGCGAGCGCAGGCGGCCGCGGATGCCGGGGATCGCGCAGAAGGCGCACGCGTGGCGGCAGCCCTCGGCGACCTTGAGGTAGGCGTAGGGGCCGGGCGTGAGCGTGAACCACGGCGCCTTCGACGTTCAGAGCTTCTTCGACGGCCCGCGCGAGACGGC
>JAFPUX010000081.1 GCA_017413145.1 Kiritimatiellia bacterium
CGACCGCGGTGCGCAGCCCCGCGGCGTCCGCGGCGGCGCGGAAGCGCTCCGCGCCGCGCCAGTTGTCGTGGTCCGTGAGAATGGCGGCCGAAAGACCCGCCTCGCGCGCAAGCGCGACAACCTCCTCGGGCGTGCGGGAGCCGTCCGAAAACGTGGAGTGCAGGTGCAGGTCGACCATGCGCGCGGAGTCTAGCACAACGCGACCCCGCTCCGCAAATCGTGACGTGGCGAAGCGGACGGCGGCGTCGGCTCTCGAGAAGCTGTTCCCGAATGTGGGGTCGCTCCCGCACGGTGCGCCGCCCCGGCATGCGCATGCGACCACGCGCCGTCCGGAGCCGTCCGCTGCCGCCCACACGTGGCAAGCGACGAGGCGCAACGGGCGTGGGCGCGCGGGGAGCACGGCGATGCCGACGCGATGCGGGATGCGGACTCGAGACTTCGCACGGCGGAACGGCCGCGGCGTTCCGCCGCCTGGCCGTCCGCCGTGCATCGGTCCATGTCGCGGCTTTGCCGCTCCGGAAATGCCTGAAAACATTGAATTCCACCCGTATTTGATTTTCTGGACGGCGAAGCTGCGAGACCCGGACGATACGGGGCGGCGATGGCGCGGAACGCGCCTCGTCCGCCCCGTGAATCCACGAACCGGAGGGGATGTCCGCGCGGAGCGGATCGCGAGGCGACGCGAGCGACGGCCGCCTGCACGCGGCCGAGCGAGCGGCGCCCGCGAGACGCCCGCGTGGGCGTCCCGACCGCACGGCCCCGGGATTTTCGGCTGCGCCTCCCTCGCCCGAAGGGCACATTCCATGCCCACGATTTCCGACCGGTGTCCGCGCGCGAAGTTTTTCCTTGCATCGGGGGGCGTTTTTTCCTAGAGTCTCCCCCGTTCGCGGGATTGCGACGCCGGCGCCTGCCGGTCCGCCGCCTCCCCCAGGCACAACAACCGGCGCGCCGCCGCCGACCAAATACCGGCAGGAAACAACCAGGACATGCAGAAAAGCATCCTCGCCGTCTCCGCCGCCGCCCTCCTCGCCGCGGGCTGCGGATCCAACAAGGAAACCCTCCACGTCTTCACGTGGTCCGAGTACGTCGACCCGGAGCTCGTCGAGCGCTTCGAGAAGGAGTTCGACTGCGTCGTGAAGATCGACATCTTCGACTCCAACGAGACGATGCGCGCCAAGATCCAGCAGGGCGCGACCGGCTACGACCTCATCACGCCCTCCAGCTACATGGTCAAGGAGTTCGCCCTCGCCGGCATCCTCGAGAAGCTCGACCACTCGAAGATCCCGAACCTGAAGAACATCTCCGCCGCCTACCAGCGCTGCGCGCTCGACCCGACGATGGAGTACGGCATCCCCTACATGGTGACGTACACCGGCTTCGCCTACCGCGACGACAAGGTCGACCCCGAGCCCGAGGCGTCCTGGTCCGTCTTCGAGAAGCGCCCCGACCTGGCCGGCCACATGACGCTGCTCGCCGACTCCCGCGAGACGATCGGCGCCGCGCTGATCTACAACGGCCACTCGCTCAACTCGACCAACCCCGCCGACCTCGCCGAGGCCCGCGACACCGTCATCCGCTGGAAGAAGAACATCGCCAAGTTCGAGAGCGAGCAGTTCAAGACCGGCATCGCCAGCGGCGAGTTCCTTCTCGTCCACGGCTACTCCGGCGACATCGGCCAGGCGCAGCTCGACGACGACGGCAACCCGACCGAGGACGACAACAACATCACGTTCGTCCTCCCGAAGGAGGGCTTCTCGCTCTCCTGCGACGAATTCGTCATCCCGAAGACCGCCCGCAACAAGGACCTCGCCTACAAGTTCATCGACTTCATCCACGACGGCGAGGTCGCGGCCCAGAACATGATGTACATCGCCTACTGGTGCCCGAACGACGCCGCGATGCAGGTCCTCGCCGACTCCGAGGAGGGCCGCGAGTTCCTCCAGAACCCGGTCGTCTTCCTCCCGGGCGACGAGCTCGACCGCGGCGAGGTCATCGACTACCTCGGCGACGCCCTGGAGCTCTACAACAAGACCTGGGACGAAATCCGCTCCGCGGAGTAGCCCCTCCCCGACAATGAACCACCGCCGCGGCGGCGCGCCGTGCGCGCCCCGCGGCGGTTCCTTTTCCCCCATGAACGTCCCCGAACTCGCCGCCGCGGCCAAGGCCGCCTCCCGCACCCTCGCGGCCTCCTCCCGCGAAACGCGCGACCGCGCGCTCGCCGCGATGGAGGACGGTCTGCGCGCCGCCGCCGCGGAAATCTTCGCCGCGAACGAAGCGGACGTCGCGCAGGCCCGCGCGGACGGCCTCGCCGCTCCGCTCCTCGCCCGCCTCGGCTTCGGCGAGAAGAAGCTCGAAGGCGTCCTCGAAGGCATCCGCTCGCTGCGCGCGCTGCCCGATCCGCTCGGCGCCGTCTCGTTGCGAACCGAGCTCGCGCCCGGACTCGTTTTGGAGCGCGTCTCGTGCCCGATCGGCGTCGTCGGCGTCGTGTTCGAGTCGCGCCCCGACGCGCTCGTCCAGATTTCCTCGCTCTGCCTCGCGAGCGGCAACGCGTGCCTGCTCAAGGGCGGGCGCGAGGCCGCGCGCACCAACCGCGCGCTCTTCGAAGCGATCCGCGCCGCGACGGAAGCCGCCGGCGCGCCCGCGGGCTGGATCGCGCTGCTCGAATCGCGCGAGGACGTCGCGGCCATGCTCGCGTGCGACCGCGACATCGACCTGCTGATCCCGCGCGGCTCGAACGCGTTCGTGCGCCACATCCAGGAAAGCACCCGCATCCCCGTGATGGGGCATTCCTCCGGCCTCTGCCACCTCTACCTGGACGCGTCCGCCGACCCGGCAATGGCCGCGAAGATCGCCGTCGACGCCAAGACGCAGGCGCCCTCCACGTGCAACACCGTGGAGACGCTGCTCGTCCACCGCGACGCCGCGGCCGCGCTGCTGCCGCCCGTCTGCGCCGCGCTCGCCGCGAAGGGCGTCGCTCTCCGCGGCGACGCCGAATCGCGCGCGGTCGTCCCTTCGATGGACCCCGCCACGGACGCCGACTGGGACGAGGAATACCTCGACCTGGTGCTCTCCGTGCGCGTCGTCGGCTCGCTCGAGGAGGCCGTCGCGCACGTGAACGCCCACGGCTCGCACCACACGGACGCCATCGTCGCGGAGGACCGCGCCGCCGCCGAGCGCTTCATCGCCGCCGTCGACTCGGCCGACGTCTTCTGGAACTGCTCCACGCGCTTCGCGGACGGCTTCCGCTTCGGCCTCGGCGCCGAGGTCGGCATCTCGACCGGCAAGCTCCCGCCGCGCGGCCCCGTGGGGCTCGACGGCCTCTGCACCTGCAAGTGGGTGCTGCGCGGCTCGGGCGACACCGTCGGTCCCTTCGCGGACGGCGACCGCCGCTTCACGCACAAACAGCTGCCCCTCTCCTGAACCCCGCCACGACGCCATGGACGAAAAAATCTTCCTCGACAGCAACGGCATCACGCGCGACAGCTTCGCGCTCGCCCGCAAGATCTACGACGACGGCTTCCGGCCCGACGTCATCATCGGCCTCTGGCGCGGCGGAACGCCCGTCGCCGTCGCCGTGCAGGAGCTGCTGCAATACCTCGGCGTGAACTGCTACCACACCGCGGTGAAGACGCAGGCCTACACCGGCATCGGGGAGCACAAGCATCCCGTGATCGAGAATCTCGGCACGCTGCTCGACCACCTCAAGGACGCCGAGCGCGTGCTCGTCGTCGACGACATCTTCGACAGCGGCGACACGGTCGCGGCCGTGAAGGAGGCGCTCCGCCCGTTCGTGAAGGACCTGCGCTTCGCGACGCTCTACTACAAGCCCGCGCGCAGCCGCTGGCCGTTCAAGCCGGAATACTACCTCAAGGAAACGGACGCCTGGCTCGTCTTCCCGCACGAACTCGTGGACCTCACGCCGGACGAGATCCGCCGCAAGGACCCCTTCGTCGCCGACCTGATCGCCGGCGCCGCGCGCTAGCGTCCCGCGCCTTCCGCGCGGGTGTGGACACGAAGCGCGTTTTGTGAGAGAATGCCGCCCCGTTCCGCGCCTCCCGCGGCGCGGCCAACGCAAGGACCCTTCCGTGAACGACGCCAGCCCCGACCTCTCCGCGCTCCTTTCCAAGACCCTGTTCGTCCCCGCGATCGGCGCGGCCGACAAGCCCGGCGTGCTCGCCGCCCTCGCGGACGCCGCCGTCTCCGGCGGCGCCGTGGAGCCGGCCCGGCGCGACGAAGTGCTGCAGGCGCTGCTCGACCGCGAGGAGAAGATGTCGACCGGCATGCAGTACGGCCTGGCGATCCCCCACGCGAAGACCGACTGCGTCGGGGGGCTCGTCACGCTCGTCGCCCTCGCGCCGGCGGGCGTCCCGTTCGAGTCGCTCGACGGCGAACCCGCGCAGATCTTCATCGCCACGCTCTCGCCGCCCTCCGACGCGAACTCCCACATCCGCTTCCTCGCCCTCGTCACGCGCCAGCTCAACAACCGCCGCGTCCGCGAGAAGGTCCTCGAGGCGAAAACGAAGGACGAGCTCGTCGCGGCCTTCGCCGCGACGGTCTAGCCGGTCCGTCGGTCGTTCGGTCCGTCGGTCCACTCGTCACCCGTCACTCGTCACTCGTCACTCCCATGGCCGGCGAATACGCGATCTCCCTCGTCAACGTCACCAAGCAGCACGGCGCCAAGACCGTGCTCGAGGACGTCAACCTGTCGTTCTTCCACGGCGCCCACATCGGCGTCATCGGCGTGAACGGCTCCGGCAAGTCGTCGCTCCTCAAGATCCTCGCCCGCGAGGACACGGAGTTCATGGGGCAGTGCATCATCCCCGATTCGACGAAAGTCGGCTACCTGCCGCAGGAGCCGCAACTGGATCCTTCGAAGACCGTCGAGGAATGCGTCCGCGAGGGCGTCGCCGAGGCACAGGCCAAGCTCGACCGCTACGACGAAATCTGCGGCCTCCTCGGCGAGGTGACGGACGACGCGGAGCTGGACAAGCTCAACGCGGAGATGGGCCGCCTGCAGGACGAAATCGACGAAAAGGACCTCTGGGAGCTCGACCACCACGTGGAGCTCGCGATGGAGTCGCTGCGCCTGCCGCCCGCGGACGCGAACGTCGCGCCGCTCTCCGGCGGCGAGCGCCGCCGCGTCGCGCTCGCGCGGCTGCTCCTCTCCAACCCGGACATCCTGCTCCTCGACGAGCCGACGAACCACCTCGACGCGGAGTGCGTCGCGTGGCTCGAAGCGTACCTCAAGAAGTTCAAGGGCACGCTCATCGTCGTCACGCACGACCGCTACTTCCTCTCGAACGTCACGGAGTGGATCCTCGAGCTCGACGGCGGGCGCACGTACCCGTGGAAGGGCAACTACGAGGCGTGGCTCGAGCAGAAGCAGGCGCTCATGGCGCGCCTCCAGAAGCAGAACGATTCGCGCCGCAAGCTGCTCGAGGACGAGCTGCAGTGGGTCCGCACGAACCCCTCCGGCCGCCACGCCAAGAGCCAGGCGCGCCTCAAACGCTACGAGGAGCTCGCCGCGCAGCAGGTCGACACGCGCGAAGAGGAGCTGCGCATCCGCATCCCCGCCGGCCCGCGCCTCGGCGACCTCGTCGTCCGCGCCCGCGACCTCAAGATGGGCTTCGGCGACAAGCTGCTCTTCGAGAACCTGTCCTTCGACCTCCCGCGCGGCGGCATCGTCGGCGTCATCGGCGGCAACGGCGCCGGCAAGACCACGCTCTTCAAGCTGATGACCGGCCAGGCGAAGCCGCTCGGCGGCTCTCTCGAGGTCGGCCCCACGGTCGAGATCTCCTACGTCGACCAGCTGCGCGACGCGCTCGACCCGGACAAAACCGTCTACGAGGAGATTACGGGAGGCAACGAATACGTCGCGCTCGCGAAGTCCCTCATGAACGGCCGCGCCTACTGCTCTCGCTTCAACTTCAAGGGGACGGACCAGCAGAAGAAGGTCGGAACGCTCTCCGGCGGCGAGCGCAACCGCGTGCACCTGGCGAAGCTCCTGCGCACGGGCGGCAATCTGCTGCTGCTCGACGAACCCACGAACGACCTCGACGTCGCGACGCTGCGCTCGCTCGAAGAAGGCCTGCAGGACTTCGGCGGCTGCGTGATGGTCGTCTCGCACGACCGCTACTTCCTCGACCGCGTGGCCACGCACATCCTCGCCTTCGAGGGCGACTCGAAGGTGACGTGGTTCGAAGGCTCCTGGTCGGAGTACCACGAGGACCGCCGCAAGCGCTTCGGCGACGCCGCGGACAAGCCCGTCCGCGTGCGCTTCAAGCCCGTCGGCGCGTAGCGCCCCGGCGACCCGGCCGGCCGGCGCGGCGGTACGGCGTCTGGAATCGGGAACTCATGCGCTGATGCTCCTGCGGCGGACGGCGGCGTCGGCTCTCGAGAAGCTGTTCCCGAATGTGGGGTCGCTCCCGCGCGGCGCGTGCGGGCGGTCTCGCGCGCCTCCTCGGTCTCGCGCGCCTCCTCGGCCTCGCGGGTTGACGCGGCCGAGCGAACGGCGCCCGCGAGACGCCCGCGCGGGCGCCCCGACCGCACGGCCCCGGGATTTTCGGCTGCGCCTCCCTCGCCCGAAGGGCACAATCGCCGCCGTCGCATGTTCCCCCGGATTCCCGCCCGACGCCTTGCGCGCGGCGGGCGAATCCGCTTGACCCTCGCGCGCGGACGCGCTAGACTGCGGCTCCGGAAACACCGCTCCGCCCCTTCCGCCATGTCACGCAGACACCGCAGCAGCCTCCCGCAGAAGGCCGACATGAACCTCACGGCCATGTCGGACCTGACGTTCCTGCTCCTGATCACGTTCATCATCACGTTCCCGATGATCGAGCAGGGCATCCCGGTCAAGTTGCCGAAGGGCAAATCCCGCCAGATGGACGCCCAGAAGAAGACCAGCTCCGTGACGGTCGACGACGAAGGCCGGATCTACCTCGGCGACAGGCTCGTGGACTATGGCGAACTCGCGCGCGAGCTCGAAGCGCGCGTGACCGAGGAACCCGAGCTCAAGCTCGTCGTCCGCGGCGACGTGGAGACGAAGTTCGGCGGCGTCGCGGAAGTGATGCGCATCGCGGAACGGGCCGGCGTCCGCTCGATGGCCGTGGCCACCAAGGACGAAGGGGGCGGCGACTGATGGGGATCTTCGACCGGCGTTCGCTGGCCTGGTCCGTCGGCCTGCACGCCACGGCCGCCCTCGCGCTCGTCGTGGCGGGGTGCGTGTCGTGGTTCCGGCTGCGCGACGACGATTCGGACGAAATCCTCGCGGAATTCGTCGTCGAACCGCCGGGCGACCCCGAGGCGGAAGCCCCGCCGCCGCCGCCCGAACCGGAACCCGAGCCCGAACCAGAGCCCGAGCCGGAGCCGGACGACGTCCCGGTCCCCGACCCGCCGAAGCCCGAACCCCCGAAACCGGAACCGCCCAAGCCGGAGCCGCCGAAGAAGAAGCCGATCGAAGTCAGCAAGAAGATCGTGACCTTCGACAAGCCCGCGCAGACGCGTCCCGTCGCGCCGCCGCCGGCGATCAAGACGCAGAAGATCGGCACGAAGGGTTCGTCGCTCTCCGAAGAGGAGTACAAGAAACTGCTCGACCTCGGCGCGACCGTTTCGGACCACACGTCGGTCCCGGCGGACGAAGCGTCGCGCTGCGCCGTGCTCGTCCGCGACCAGCTCTACCGCGCGTGGAAGCGGCCGGACTCCTCCGCCGTCACCGGCACGCCGCCGACGATCGCGATCAACCTGTCCGAGTCCGGCGCCGTGCTCGGCGTGGAGCTCCGCAAGAGCTCCGGCAGCCCGGCGCTCGACGATTCCGCCGTCCGCGCCGCGCGCGCCGTCGGCACGTTCCGCGGCCTCACGCCGCGGTTCATCCGCGCGAACAAGCCGCTCGTCATCGAGTTCCGGCTCACGGGATCCCGACCATGAAAAGCGCTTTCCTCCTCCTCGCCCTCGCGCTCGCGGCCGTCCCGGCCGCGGCGATCCCGCGTCCCGACATCCCGACCGCCGCCGCCGCGCGCGAACCGGACCTGCTCACGCCCTACCAGCGCCGCGTCCGGTCCCTGGAGCTGGCCAAGCTCCAGAAGGAGATCGTCGCCGCCCGCCGCGAAGCCGCGGCGGCGGACGAGCTCGAGCCGCTCCGCGCCGCGCTGGCCGAAGCGAAGCTCGGCGGCGACGCGACGAACGTCGCGGCGAAGGCGACCGCGCTTTCCGACGCGACGGAAACGGTCCTCTACCGCGACAACCCCGGCATCCCGGACAAGATCAAGCGCCTGCAGGAGGTCGGCCGCCTGCTCGAATACGACTCGCGCCGCGAGAAGCAGTTCCGGGCGACGCACCCCGTCCGGACGCCTCCCGCCGCCGTTCCGCCCGGTTCCGGGTCCGGCGCGGCGCCCGAAGCGGCGGCCGCCCCCGAAACGCCCGCCGGGCCCGGTTCCGCG
>JAFPUX010000082.1 GCA_017413145.1 Kiritimatiellia bacterium
CGGCGGCTTCGGCGGCGGGCGCGGCTTCCGCGGCGGGGGCCGCGGCGGCGGCTTCCGCGGGGGCGGGCTCCTGGGCGAAGGACAGGGTGGCGGCCGCGAGGAACGCGGCGAGGATCGACGGAATCTTCGTTTTCATGGGGTTCGTTCGTGTCGCTTGGATTGCGCGGATACGGCGCGAAAGGATACCACACGCGCCCGCGCGGGGCAAGGGAAAAAGAACGGGCGCGCGGCTTCCGCCGCGCGCCCGCAGGCGGGGAAGTCCGTTTCCGGCTAGACGCCGGAGAAGGCGTTGAAGCCGCCGTCGATCGGCAGGACGACGCCGGTCACGAAGCCGGCGGCCTTGTCGTCGAGCAGCCACAGCACGGCGCCGACGAGGTCTTCCGGATCGCCGAAGCGGCCCATCGGCGTGAGCGACATGATCTTGTTGCCGCGCGCGGTGAGCGAGCCGTCCGGGTTGGTGAGGAGCGAGCGGTTCTGGTCCGTGAGGAAGAATCCGGGGGCGATCGCGTTCACGCGGACGCCGGCCTGCGAGAAGTGCACCGCGAGCCACTGCGTGAAGTTCGAGACGCCGGCCTTCGCCGCCGAGTAGGCGGGGATCTTCGTGAGCGGGCGGAACGCGTTCATCGACGAGATGTTCAGGATCGTGCCGCGGCCGCGCTCGACCATGCCCTTCGTGAAGACCTGCGTCGGCAGGAGCGTGCCGAGGATGTTCAGGTTGAAGACGAACTGGATGCCGGCCGGGTCGAGGTCGTAGAACGTCTTGAGCTCCGGGTTCGCGGCGGCGAGGTCCGCGGCCGCGATGCGCTCGTTCGAGGTCGTGCCCTTCGGGTGGTTGCCGCCGGCGCCGTTGAGGAGCACGTCGACCGGGCCGAGGTCGGCTTCGATCGCTGCGCGCGCCGCTTCGAGCGAGGCCTTTTCGAGGACGTTGCAGGCGTAGCCCTTCGCGACGCCGCCCTCGGCGGCGATCGCGTCGGCGACCTTTTTCGCGGCCTCTTCGCGCAGGTCGAGGACGGCGACCTTGGCGCCGGCCGCGGCGAGCGCGCGGGCGAGGGTGGAGCAGAGAACGCCGCCGCCGCCGGTGACGACGGCGACCTTGCCGGTGAGATCGTGCTTTTCGGGGATTTTCATGGGGTCGGATTGAGGTTAGAGGTTAGAGGTTGGAGGTTGGAGGTGGAAGTCTGGCGGTATTGCCGATATTCCCGGTATTTCCGGTATTCAAGAATCGGAAGCGCAAGGGGGCGCCGCTAGCGGGCTGGGATCCAAAGGGTCTGGTTCTCGCGGATGACGTAGTTCGGGGCCTTGAGGTTGTTGGCGCGGGCGATGTCGGCGACGGTGACGCCGTAGGCGCGGGCGATCTCGGAAACGGTCTGGCCGGAGCCGACCTTGTGCTCGTAGTACTGGCCGCCGTCCGTCGGGCGCGAGGAGCCGCGGGACGAGCCGCCGCCACCGCCGCCGCCGGAGGAACGGGCCTGCGCGAGGGCGGACTTGATCGCGGCCTCGGTCCGCTTGTCGGACGCGGCGATCGCCTGGTTGACTTCGGCGACGATCGACCGGTGTTCGGTCTGGACGGCCGTCTGGATCGCGGAAGGCATCTTGGCCATCTGCGATTCGAGCGCGGCGAGGCGGCGTTCGAGCGCGGCCTGGTCGTTGCGGAGCGCGACGGCGTCCGCGCCGCGGGCGTCGGTGGCGCGGGAGATTTCGTCGGAGCGCATGGCGATCGAGGTCACGGACGAACCCATGCCCTCCATGTCGCCCTGGAGCGCGCCGTATTTGGCCTCGAGCGCGGCGAGGCGGGCCTGGAGCTGCTGCTCGCGCAATTCGGCCTGCGTGGGGCCGCGGCGGCGGCCCCAGTGCCGCTGGCCGGTGGAATCCGTGTAGCAGCCCGCGCAGAGCAGGGCGGCGGAAAGCAGGAGGAAGACGGGTTTCATGGGAAAGTGGAAGAGTGGAAGAGCGGAAAAAGCGGAACGGGTCGAACCTGAAACTTGGAACCTGCAACCGGCACCCCCGGGCGGAAACGCCCGGAGGGCTAGCCCTTGGCCTTCTGCTGTTCGTAGATGCGCTGGACGCGGTCGGAGACGTCCTTGTAGGTGACGTCGGCCTTGTAGATTTCCTTGAAGTACTTGGCGGCCTCGTCGAGGTCGCCCTGCTGCTCGGATATCTCGCCGAGCAGGTAGTAGACGTCCATCTTGTCGGCGTTCATGCCGGGGAGCTGCTCGAGCGCGGTGCGGAGCTGCTCGACGGCCATGTCGAGCATGCCCTTCTGGCGGAAGCACTCCGCCATGAGGTAGAGCGACTGGACGCGGTCCTTTGGCGAACGCTGGGAAATCTGGAACTGCTGGATCGCCTCGTCCGGGTAGCCGTACTTGTGGTACTGCGCGCCGAGCTCGTAGCGCAGGTGCTGGTCATTGGGGTAGCGCTGGACGCGCTCGGCGATGTCGTCGAACACGTACTGGTCGCGCTCGGCCTGCATCGCGGCGGCCTGATCGGCCTGCCCGGCCTCCTGCAGCGCGGCGATGTCGGCGTCGTACTTCTCGATCTTCACCGCGGCGTAGCGGCGGTCGAGTTCCGGGTCCTGGCCGATGATCTCGCGGGCGCGGGCGATGACGTCGAGGCCCTCGACGTAGCGTTTCTGCTGCAGGTAGAGGCCGACGAGCGCGAGGTAGTAGTTGACGTTCTTCGGCTCCTTCTCGATCTTGGCGATGGTCTGCCGGATCAGCGTGTCGGCGTCCGCCTCGGTCTTCACGGACTTGGCAGCGGCCTCGAGTTCCTCGGCCTGTTTCTTGTTGGCGAGCGTGTCTCGGTAGTTGCCGGACTTGGCCGCCTGTTCCCAGCCGGAGTTGAGCGTGGCGAGCGCTTCGGTGTCCTTGAGGATCTTGTTGATCGCGCCGTCCTGCGGCCGGGCGCGGTGGACGCGCTCGAGGCATTCGCGGGCGCGGCGGTAGTCCTTGAGTTCGAGGAAGAGCCGGCCGACGGCTTCGAGGGCGGCGAGGTTGGAGGGGTCGGTGTGCGCCTGGACGATGTCGAGCGTGTCGTGGGCCATGACGGGCTTGCCCGCGGCGATGGCGGTGTCGGCGAACAGCTTCACGAGGTGGATGTTGAGCGGGTCCTTCTCGAGGAGCTTTTCGCATTCGAGGATCGCTTCGTCGAACTTGCCCTTCTTGGCGAGTCCGTTCACCTTCATCTTCTGGAACACGGCCGAGGCGCCGGCGAGCGGGTTGGGTGCCGCGTGGCCGCCGTGCTTCTGCAGGTAGCGCGCGATGGCGGCCTTGCGGAGGTTCTGGCGCGCCTCGTCGAACCACGGGCACGTCTGGACGCACTGCAGGAGCATCGTGATCGCCAGGTCGGGGTTGCGCTCCAGCGAGGCGAGCGCCTTCGCGTGGTAGTTGCGCATGTTCTGCGGAACGGGTTTCTCGGGCTGCTGGGCGGGTGCGTCCGCCGGGGTGGGGTCTGCCATGGAAGGGCCTTTCGTGTTCGGTAAAGGACTCGGTTTCCGCCACGCGGCCGCGGGTGGGGCGGCGGGTGGCGGAGAACGCCTCCATCATCCCACAAACGCGGGCGGGAGTCAAGCGCGTTCGCACGCGCGAAGCGGCTAGCGGACGCGGCCCCAGCGGACCGAGAGCGGCCAGTAGACGCAGCAGGCCGGGCCGAGCATCTGCCGGCGCGGGACGGGGCCCCAGTAGCGCCCGTCGTAGGAGTTCTTCGTGTTGTCGCCCATCGGGAGGTATTCGTCCCCGAGGACGACCGATTCGGACGGATCGCCGAGGCGCGGCGGGGGCAGGCGCGGGTCGGGGGTCGGCATGCCCTCGTCCAGCACGTTGCGGTAACCCGCGTAGGCCGGGCCGCTTTCGGACGCGCCCATCGCCGTCTCGCGGTCGATGCCGAAGCATCCCTCGACCGGCTTGCCGCCGACGAGCAGCCGCGGGTGGTCGATCGAGACCGTTTCGCCGGGCAGGCCGACGAGGCGCTTGATGTAGTGCTCGGCGGGCGGCAGGCCGGGGATCGGCGTGTCGACGGCGTAGAGCGACAGCCCGAAGAACGGGATGCGCGTGGCGCGCGTCGGACCCGCCGCGCCGGCGGCCGCGGCGGCCGGGTCGGTCGTCACCGAGCGGCCGCCGGTGGCGAAGACGACGATCTCGTCGCGCTTCGGCGGGCGCAGGTTCCAGAGCAGGCGGTTCACGAAGACCTGGTCGCCGGAAATCACGTAGCCGCTCCAGAGGCGCTCGCCCTTGCGGACGCGGCGCGAGGCCGCGGCGAGGCGGGCGAGCGGGTTGTCCGCCGCGAAGGGGCCGGCGGGTCCGAAGCGGGACGCGTCGATCTCGCCGCGGTCGAGGGCGTCGGCCGGGATCTTGTAGGTCTCGCCGGCGACCGAGAGGATCACGAGGCCGGGGTCGTTCTCGCGGTCGTAGCTTCGCGCGAGCGTTCCGTTTTCGTGCGCGACGACGTCGACCCACGTGCGCCCGGTGAGGAGCCACTTGGCCCAGGAAAGGGGCGCGCGGTCGAAGAAGTCCGGCTCGTCGGCCTTTTCCGAGTGGCGGCCGTAGAGCGTGGGCTGCATCGAACCCGTGGGGATCTTGAAGGGCTGCAGGAAGTAGGCGCGGAACGGCATCGCCACGCCGAAGGCGACGACGAGCGTCTCGACGAGCGCGGTGAGCCCCGGCGCGACGCGCTTCGGGGCGGCGGCGCGGGCGCGCTCCAGGAGCGGCTTCTCGGCGTCGGCCGCGGCGGCGAG